>JASHVF010000370.1 GCA_030039615.1 Gammaproteobacteria bacterium
GAGCAGCACCTGCACATCGGTGAGCGTCAGCGGTCCGCCCCGGGCGTAGCAGGCGGGCCCCGGATCCGCGCCCGCCGATGCCGGGCCGACCGCGAAGCGGCCGTCGCGGAAAGAGTGGATCGAGCCACCCCCCGCGGCGATCGTGTGGACATCGAGCATCGGCTGCGTGAGACGCACGCCGGCGATCGTGTGCTCGAAGCGCTGCGGCAGCTCGCCGTCGATCAGCGATACGTCGGTCGAGGTACCGCCCATGTCGAAGCCGATCAGCTTGTGCAGGCCGGCGCGCTCGCCCACCCAGTGCATGCCGATCAGCCCGCCGGCCGGACCCGAGAGCACGCTCGCGAGCGCGTGGAAGGCGGCCGCGTCAGCCAGCCCGCCGTTGCTCTGCATGAGTGTGAGGCGCGCGGCGGGGTCGAGTGCCCGCAGCTGCGTGCGCAGCCCCCCGACGTAGGCGCGCAGCGGCAGCGCCAGATAGGCGTTGAGCACCGTGGTGTCGCCGCGCGTCACGTAGCGCACCAGCGGCGAGAGCTCGTGCGACACCGAGACCTCCTCGAAGCCGAGCTCGCGGGCGAGGCCGGCCGCGGTGCGCTCGTGTTGTGCATGGCGCCAGCCGTGCACGAACACGATGGCGAGCGCACGGCCCCCGGCGCGGCGCGCACGGGCGAGATCGCTCCTGAGGCGCGCCGCATCGAGCGGCAGCAGCACCCGGCCGTCGGCGTCGATGCGCTCGTGGGCCTCGATGACGCTGGCGTACAGCCGCCGCGGCAGCACGATGTTGCGCGCGAAGATGTCGGGCCGGTTCTGGTAGCCGACCCGCAGCGCGTCGGCGAAGCCCGCGGTCGTCAGCAGCACGACCGGCTCGCCGCTGCGCGTGAGCAGTGCATTGGTCGCCACGGTGGTGCCGACCTTCAGCTCCGTCACCGGCGCCAGCGGGGCGATGGCGGTACGCAGCTCGCGCGCCGCGCCGAGGCCCGGATCGGCGTCGGTGGCGCCTGCGGCCGGAACCGACAGCACTTTGCGCACGTGCAGCGTACCGTCGGGCGCAAAACCCACCACATCGGTGAAGGTGCCGCCGCGGTCGATCCAGAATTGCCAGCCGGGCGTGGACGCGGGTCTGGCAGCCGATTGGCTTAACGTTTCCATTGCCTGCATTATTCGCCCATGCTGATCCGGCACCCAAACCCGGCGCGCGCTGCGCGGAGGCGTACGTGACCCGTCACGTCGTGTTCTCCCACGGTCAGGAAAGCGGTCCGTGGGGCCGCAAGATCACCGCGCTCGCCGAAGTGGCGCGCAGCGAGGGCTACGAAGCACACTCGGTCGACTACCGCGGCATCGACGCGCCGCGCGCGCGCGTCGCCAGGCTGGTCGACTTCTGCAAGGAGCTGGCCGGCGACCTGGTGCTGGTCGGCTCGAGCATGGGCGGCTACGTGGCGGTCGCCTCGGCTTCGCTGCTGCACGCGCGCGGAATGTTCCTGATGGCGCCGGCGCTCTACCTCGAGGGCCTGCCGGAGCTGCGTGCCGGCGGCGTCGACTGCCCGACGGCGGTGGTACACGGCTGGCGCGACGAGGTGGTGCCCTATGAGCACAGCGTGCGCTTCGCGGTGAGCAACCGCGCCGCGCTGCACCTGCTCGAGAGCGATCACCGGCTGCACAACCAGATCCGCGTGATCCAGCACCTGTTCGAGTACTTCCTCATCGCGCTCGACCTGCCGGCGATCGCCTTCGAGTGACGTGAGCTCGCGACCCAGGCACATGGGCGAGGCACAAAGGGCCGAGCGGGCGGCCAGGATGGCCGCCCCGGGCTTGCGCGCAGCAGGGACCGCGCAGCGCAATGTGCCCGCCGCCGCAGGTGGCAATTCATACTAGCGCCGCAGCCGGATGGCGCGCTCCGCCATGCGGTCGACCAGCGCCGGCGCCACGAGGCGCGCCCAGCGTGCGAGCCGCCCGCGCCCCGAGGTGATGAGCAGCCGCTGGCGCCTGCGCATCGCGCCGGCGATGAGCTGTGCGCACCGCTCACTCGTCATGATGCGCGGCTCGTCCATGGGACTCCTGCCGAGCGGCCGGCCGTCGGGCCCGAGCGCCCCCTTGTGCAGCTCACTCTTGACGAAGCCGGGAGCCACGATGGTCACGGCGACGCCGCTGCCGCGCAGCTCGATGCGCAGCGACTCGAAGAAGCCGATCATGGCATGCTTGCTGGCGGCATAGCCGGTGCGCTGCGGCACGCCGGTGAGCCCCGCGACGCTCGCCACCGCCACCAGCAGCCCGCGCGAGGCCTTGAGGTGCGCCAGCGCCGCGGCGGTCATGCGCACCGCGCCGAGGTAGTTGACGTCCAGCACCCGCTGCAGGCCGTCGAGATCCGTGAGTTGATCGAACCGCGCCCACATCGTCATGCCGGCGTTGTTCACCAGCGCATCGAGCTTGCCGAAGCGCTCCAGTGTGCGCGCCACGCTCGCGCGGCAGTCCTGCTCCGAGCATACATCGCCGGGAACCGCGAGCACCTGAGCACCGAGCGCGGCGCATTCCTGCGCGCTGGCGCCGAGCCGCGCGGCGTCGCGTGCGTTGAGCGCGAGCTGCGCCCCGCCACGCGCCAGCTCGAGCGCGAGCGCGCGCCCGATCCCGGTCGAGGCCCCGGTGATCAAAACGGTCTTGCCGCTCAAAGTGTCCATTTGCGCCACGTCCGCCTGGCACCGCTCGCTGGTCGCGGCGGCACATCATAGGGCGCTGATTTGCCTGCTGCTTGCCGCCCCGTGCGGCCGAGTCGTAGACTGCCCGCCGTCAGGTCTTGTGTTGCGGAACAAACAAGAACCCGGCGTGCAGCCGCTGCGGGCCACAAGGCAGCAGAGGGGGACAATAATGAGGAGAGTGCACATGGGGCGTCGTGGGTTGCTGATCGCCCCGGCGGCGGTCTGTCTGGCGCTGGCCGCGGCGCCCGATGCACGGGCTTTCAATTTCTCATCCGGCGACTGGAGCGGCTCGTGGGACACCACCATCGGCTACGGCCAGGGGTGGCGCGTCACGGGGCGTAACTGCCAGCTGATCGCCATCGCCGACGGCGGCTGCGGCTACGGCCCCAACATCGACGACGGCGATCTCAACTACACCAAGGGCACCTTCACCGAGGCGCTGACCGGCGTCACCGAGTTCTCGCTCAACTACAAGGAAAAGGCCGGCGTGTTCGTGCGCGGTTCCGGCCTCTACGACTTCTATGTGATGGGCGACAACACCGATCGCACGCCGCTCACGCACGACGCCAGGGACATCGTCGGCAGCTACACCCGCCTGCTGGATGCCTTTGGCTATGTGCGCTGGGATCTGGGCACGATGCCATCCGAGCTGCGGCTCGGACGGCAGGTGGTGGACTGGGGCGAAAGCCTCTACATCGCCGGGGGCCTCAATCAGGTCGATTACTTCGACGTCACCGCGCTGCAGGTGCCGGGGGCCGAGCTCAAGCAGGCGCTGCTGCCCGATGAGTCGGTGATCTATAACCTGCAGCTCACCAAGAACCTGAGCACCCAGCTCATCTACCTGTTCGACTGGCACGAGGACATCCTCGAGCCGGACGGCGCCTACTTCAGTACCAACGACATCGCCGGCGCCGGCGGCAACAAGATCGTGCTCGGCTTCGGGGCCATCTCCGACCAAGGTGTCAATTTCAGCCCGCTCGGCGGCGGTCTCATCAGCAACTTCCAGGCGATTCCGCGCCTGCCGGACGACCGGCCCCCGGACTCCGGCCAGTTCGGCGTCAACTTCAAGCTCTTCCTGCCGAACCTGGGCCAGGGCACCCAGCTCGGCTTCTACTTCCTCAACTACACCAGCCGCCTGCCGGTGGTGTCCTTTGAGACCGGGACGCAGGCCGGTTTCGGCAATGCCTGGGGCGCCGTCAATGCCGTGGGAGCCGCCGCCCAGGCGCTCGCCGCCGGGCTGCCGTTTGCGGCGGCGGTCGCGACCGGTGCGGCGGTCGGGCAGCAGCGCGCGACGCAGCAGGGCGGAAATCTGAGCGCCGCGACGGCGACCGAGTACGCGACCATCGGTGCCAACACCCTGCTCGCCGGCGGCAACGTCAATAACCAGGCGAGCAACCTGGCCGCCAACCTGTACGCCAACTCGGAAGGCTACGTCGAGCAGTTCCCGAACGACATCAAGATGCTCGGACTGTCTTTCAACACCGAGATCCAGAAGACCGGCACCTCGCTCCAGGGCGAGGTCGCCTACCGCCACGACGTGCCGCTGCAGCTCGACCTCGTCGAGCTCATCTACGGCTCGCTCTCGCCCTTCGAGACGGGCATCGCCAGGCTGCTGGGGGAGCCTACGACCGGGCCGGGGCACTGCGTGCCGACTTCGGCAACGCCCATCACGGGCTGCAATCAGCTCGGCCTCTACGGCCTGGGCCAGCAGGTGCAGGGCTACGAGCTCAAGGACACCTGGCATTTCGACGTCAGCGCCAGCCAGATCTGGGCCAATGTGCTCAAGGCCTCCCAGGCCGTGCTGACCGTCGAGGCCGGAGCCGACTACGTGTCGCTGCCGAGCAAGTACACCGGCGGTCCGGAGGGCTTCGGCCTGCGCTTCAGCGGTCCCGGCACGCTGAGCGGCAACCCGAACCTCGGCGGTTACCCGGAGTTCCCGGCAGTGAACGGTCAGTGCCTGAATGCCGCCTTCCAGTGCCTCATTCCGGGCTCGGAGTTCGCCACCGACTTCGCCTGGGGCTACGTCCTCGCCGGCCATCTCGAGTACGACAATGTGGTCGGTGACTGGAGCCTCACTCCACATCTCACCTGGAGCCAGGACGTGAACGGCGTATCGCCCGGTCCCGGGGGCGCCTTCCTTGCCGGGCGCTATGCGGGCACCGTCGGCTTCACGGCGAGCGTGCGGCACACGTGGGATCTGGACCTGTCCTACACCCACTACGGCGGCGCCGGTCAGTACAACCTGTTGAGCGACCGTGACTTCATCGCGGCGAGCGTGAAATTTTCGTTCTGAGCCGCGCAGTCCTGACGGGGATGTGTGAGCAATGAGGGGGGCTGCAATGAATACGGTAGTGCGTTTGGCGGCGGCGATGCTGTTTGCACAGGCCGCCTGGGGGGCAGTGAGCCCACAGGAAGCCGCGCGGCTCGGCGCGGACCTGACGCCGCTGGGAGGCGAGAAGGCCGCTAACGCCGACGGCTCGATTCCCGCCTGGAACGGCGGCCTCAGGTCGGCGGCCGACGCCGGCTTTCCCAACTATCACTCCCCCGATCACTATCCCGATCCGTACGCGAGCGAGCAGCCGCTGTTCACCATCACCAGCGCGAACCTGAGCCAGTACGCGGCCAGGCTCACCGAAGGGCACAAGGCGCTGTTCAAGACCTACCCCGACTACAAGATGATCGTCTACCCGACGCATCGCAGCGCTGCGGCGCCGGAGAGCGTATACGAGGCCACCAAACGCAATGCCATCACGGCGCGGCTCGTGCCCGATGGCAACGGCTTCACCGGCGCGCTCGGCGGCACCCCGTTCCCGATCCCGCAGTCGGGGCTCGAGGTGTACTGGAATCACCTGACACGCTACCGCGGCGTGGCCGCGGCGCTGGATGTCGGCCAGGCGCCGATGAGCGCCGGTGGCGGTTATACGCTGGTGAAGTTCAAGGAGGAGTTTTTCTTCCCCTACTACGAGCCGGGCATGACCGAAGCGGCGATGAACAACATCCTCGTGTATTTCACGCAGGAAACCGTCGCTCCGGCGCGACTCGCGGGCGACGTGCTGCTGGTGCAGGAGACGCTCGATCAGGCGAAGGAGAGCCGCCGCGCCTGGATCTACAACCCCGGCCAGCGCCGCGTGCTGCGTGCACCGCAGGTCGCCTTCGACAACCCGGGCACTGCCGCCGACAACCTGCGCACCGACGACCAGTTCGACGTCTACAACGGCAGCCCGCAGCGCTACAACTGGAAGCTGGTCGGCAAGAAGGAGATGTACGTCGCCTACAACGCGTACCGCCTGCAGGACCCCAAGCTCAAGTACAGCGAGCTGCTGCACAAGAATCACATCAACCAGGATCTCGCACGCTACGAGCTGCACCGCGTCTGGGTCGTGGATGCCACGCTCAAGCCCGGTGTGAGCCATATCTACAGCCGCCGGACGCTGTACGTCGACGAGGATTCCTGGCAGATCCTCGCGGTCGACTGCTACGACGTGCGCGGCCAGCTCTACCGCGTGCAGGAAGGGCACGCGATGAACTACTACAACCTGCCGTCGCTGTGGACGTCCCTGGAGCTCACCATGGACCTCTCGAACGGGCGCTATCTCGCCCTCAATCTGCAGAGTGAGGAGCCGCACTCCTACGAGTTCAATATCAAGCGCACGCCCGCCGACTATCAGCCGAGCGTGCTGGAGCGCCGCGGCATCCGCTAGGGTCAACGCTGCCGCGAGCGCAAAAAGGGATTTTCGGGGCCGCCGTGAATCCATTCCTGGAGGCTGTGGGCGCGTCTTTCTGCCGCGCACGCCCCCGAAAATTCTTTCTTGCGCTCGCAGCTGCGCTCGCCTTGGCAGTTATCCAGGCGGCTGAGAGCCCTCCGCAGACCACGCCGGAGGGGACGCCTCTTCCCGCCGAGCACGCGCGGCTCGCCGCCCACACGCTGCTCCTTGCGCTGGCCGCGGCCGGCGAGCGGCTGGCGGCAGTCGGCGACCGCGGCGTGATCGTGCTCTCCGACGATCGTGGCGCGAGCTGGAGGCAGGCGGCGCACGTTCCCAGCCAGGCGCTGCTCACCGGCGTGTGCTTCTTCGATGCCCGGCGCGGCGTGGCGGTCGGCCACGACGAGGTCATTCTCACGACCGGCGACGCCGGCGAGAACTGGAGTCTCGTCCACTATGCACCCGAGGCCCAGCGGCCGCTCCTCGACGTTTGGTGCGGCGCGGACGGCCTCGGCATAGCGGTCGGCGCCTACAGCACCTATCTGACGAGCAGTGACGGCGGTGCCAGCTGGCACGAGTCGCATTTCGCGCCGGCTCCCGCGCCGCGCGCGGCCGGCGCCGCACCTTCCGCGACCGCCGCCGCGGTCGAGGAGGCCGGCGGGGGCTTTCATCTCAATCGCATCGTGGGCGCTTCTGCGGGACGGCTCTACATCGCCGGCGAAGCCGGACACCTGTACCGCAGCGACGACCGCGGCGGCCACTGGCAGGAGCTCAGCTCTCCCTACGCCGGCTCGTTCTTCGACGTGCTGCCGCTCGCGGGTGATGCGCTGCTGGTGAGCGGCCTGCGCGGCAACCTCTACCGCTCCGAGGATGCCGGCGCGAGCTGGCGGCGGCTCGAGACCGGCACCGTAGCGCTGCTCGATGGCGCAGCGGCGCTCCCCGGCGGAGCGCTGGCGGTCGTGGGCTTCTCGGGCGTGGTGCTGGTGAGCCGCGACGGCGGTCGCTCCTTCAGCCTCGAGCAGCAAGGAGATCGCAGCGGACTGTCGGCCGCACTCGGCGTGGGCGCCAACGCGCTCATCGTCGCCGGTGAGGACGGTGTGCGGCAGGTCGCGCTCGGCGCCGCCGGCAGCGGGGAGCCGCGCTGATGAGCGCGAATGCGGTCGGGGAAGCGCCGCTGCCCGGCTTCGGCGGCTGGCTCGAGCGCGGCATCTTCGGGCACCGCACGGCGATCCTGCTGCTGTTCGCGCTCGGGACGCTCGCTCTGGGCACGACGGCGCTGCGCGGCCTGCGCATAGACACCTCGTTCGTGAAGACCCTGCCGGTGCATCACGAGTACATGCGCACCTATCTCGACCCGAAGCTGAGCGAGTTCCAGGGCGCCAATCGCGTGCTGGTTGCCCTCATCGCACGCGACGGCAACATGTTCACGCCGGAATTCTTCGCGGCGCTGCGCAAGGCAACCAACGAGGTCATCGTCACCGACGGCATCGACCGCACGCGGGTGCAGTCGATCTTCACCCCGAACGTGCGCTATCTGGAGGTGGCCGAGGACGGCATCGAGGCCGGAGATGTGATGCCGGCGGATTTCACGCCCACGCCCGAGAACTTCGCGCGCGTGCGCGACAACATCAGGAAGGCGGGCATCATCGGGCGGCTGGTAGCCAACGATTTCTCCGGTGCGCTGGTGAGTGCGATCGTCCTGGATCAGGACGCGCGTGGGCGGCCGGTCGATCCGATCGCCGTGGCGAACGCCCTCGAGGTGAACGTGCGCCAGCAGATCGAGCATCCCGCGGCGGCGGAGTCGCCCGCCCCCGGCGTGCAGACGCGCGCGAGCAGCGGGCTCGAGGCGGCGGCGTTTCCGCGCCACGGGATCGACGTGCGCATGATCGGCTTCGCCAAGGTCATGGGCGACATCGCGGCGGGGGCGGCCGCGGTCGTGCTGTTCGCGGGTATCGCGCTGGTCCTGACGCTGCTCGCGGTGCGGGTCTATTGCCAGTCGTGGCGCATCGCGTTCGTGCCGGTGCTGTGCTCGACGATCGCCGTCGTATGTCAGCTCGGCTGTCTGGTGTTGCTCGGCTACGGGATCGACCCGATCGGGCTGCTGGTGCCCTTTCTCATCTTTGCGATCGGGGTGAGCCACGGCGTCCAGAAGATCAGCGCGGTTTCGGACGCCGCGCTCGCCGGCCTGGAGAGCATCGAGGCTGCACGGCGCGTGTTCCGTCAGCTGCTGCTGCCCGCGCTGGTGGCGCTGCTCGCGGACCTGGTCGGATTCGTGACGATTCTGCTGATTCCGGTGCAGGTGATCCGCGAGATGGCCGTCACCGCCAGCATCGGCGTCGCGATCGTCATCCTCACCGACCTGGTGCTGCTGCCGGTGGTCGTGTCCTACGTGCACTTCGATCCCGGCTACCGCCTGCGCGTCGAGCGGCGCCAGCACCAGCTGGCGGGACTCTGGCACCGCCTGGCGGCGCTCACCGGGCGCGGCCCTTCGCTCGCCATCATCGCGCTCGCTGCAATCCTCGCCGTGGCGGGCTGGTGGAAGGGACGCGAGACCCCCATCGGGGACACGCAGGCGGGGGTGCCGGAGCTGCGCGCCGATTCGCGCTACAACCGTGACAATGACGTCATCACCACCAGGTTCTCCATTGGCGTCGACGTGCTGACCGCGATCGTCGAGTCGCAGGAGCCGCTGTGCGTCAGCCACGACCTGATGACCGCGGTGGACCGCTTCGCCTGGCACATGCGCAACGTGCCGGGGGTACAGGAGGTGATCACGCTGCCCTTCATCGCCAAGGTGGCGATCGCCGGCTGGAACGAGGGCAGCCTCAAGTGGCGCAGCATTCCGCGCGAGCAGACCCAGCTGACGCAGTCGACGCGCTACATCGAGACCAGCACGGGACTCCTCAACGAGAACTGCGACGTCGTGCCGGTGATGATGTTCCTCACCGACCACCGCGCCGACACCATCGCGCGCGCCGTGGCGGCGGTCAAGGAGTGGCGTGCGCGCAATCCGCTCGCCGGCGCCGAGGTGCGCCTCGCCGCCGGCAACGTCGGCGTGATGGCGGCGACCAACGAGACCGTGAAGGCGAAGGAGCTGCTGATTCTCGCGGGCGTGTTCGGCGCGGTCATCTTCATGTGCCTGCTCACGTTCCGCTCGGTTCTCGGCACGCTGCTGGTGGTGCTGCCGCTGGCGCTGGTCTCGGTGCTGGTGTACGCGGTCATGGCGCTGGTCGGCATCGGGCTCAAGGTCTCGACGCTGCCGATGGTGGCGCTCGGCGCCGGCATCGGCGTCGACTACGGCATCTATCTCTTCAGCCGCATGCAGGAATTCCTGCATCAGGGCTTGAGCGTGCGCGAGGCCTACGAGCGCACGCTGCGCGTCACGGGCGCGAGCATCATCTTCACGGGGGTGACGCTCGCCATCGGGGTCGCGACCTGGGTGTTCTCGCCGCTCAAGTTCCAGGCGGACATCGGCGTCATGCTGACCTTCATGTTCCTGGTGAACATGCTGGCGGCGATCATCCTGCTGCCGGCGCTCGCCACCTGGCTGATCCGCCCGCCGGCAGCGCGCGCGCCCGCGGCTCATCCGGGCGCCTGATTGCACCGCCTGGCTAGCGCCGGGCCTGCTCTTCGAGCAGAGCCTCCAGATGGCGGATCGCGGCCACGTCGTCGTAGAGGACCGCACGGCGCTGCGCGAATTCGCGGCGCACCCGGCGCTGCCACTGCGGGTCTGCGAGCAGCTTCACGGCCAGAGTGACGTATTCGTCGCTGGTCGGCGCGATCAGTTCGGTCATGCCTAGCTGACGCAGGATGCCGCTCGCCAGTCGACCCCGCAGAAAGCGGCCCTCACGCGTGATGAGCGGCAAGCCCGACTCGATGGCCTGAATGGCCACGTTGTAACCGGAGAATCCAATGGTATCGAGAGCGATGTGGGCGCGGCTCAAGAGACCGTGGAAAGCCGGCAGCGGCAGAGTCGGCAGGAAGCGCACGTGCCGCGCCGGATCGAGGCCGGCGCGCACGAATGCCCGCTCGAGACGCGCCCTGAGGAGGTCCGACAGACTCTCGGGGCGTTGCCGGAAGAAGATCAGCTGCGAGCCCTCGACCTGGCCGGCGATCTGCGTCAGAACCCGGTCGTACTCGGTCTGGTATTTGAACGCCGTGCCTGCGCAGATCAGGATCGGCCGCGCGGCATCGATACCGAGCGCCCCCAGATCCGGCTCGTCGGCATGCTGCACGCGGCCCTGATAGGAATTTCCCAGATTGGGCAGCGCCACCAGTCTCTCCGTGTAGAACTGCTGCGAGTCGACCGGCTCGAACTTCTCCCCTGACAGGTAGAGATCGATCGTCGGCAGACCCGAGGTCTCCGGATGCCCCCAGGTGGTGATCTGCGTCGCGGCCAGGCGCAGGCTCGCCAACTGCAGAGTCGTCGGGTCCATGCCGATTGCCGGATAGATCAGCACCGCGGGACGGAGCGCCGCGATCGATTCGACCCATTGGTGCAGCGACTTTGGGCCCTCGATGAAGAAGTCGGCGTGTGACTTCGCCCACTCCGTCTCCCCGTCCGGCATGGCGGTCAGAGAAAAGATGCCTATCTCGAAGCGCTCACGCTCGCAGTGCGCCAACCAGCCCTTGATCAACGCAAACCACACGGAGTGCTCACGTACGTCCTTGGAGACGACCCCGATCCGCATGCGACCCGCGGCAGGCGCGGCGGCCTGCGGCGAGGCAGCGCCTTTGCCGTCCAGCACGTAAGCCATCGCCCGCGTGCACAGAGCGCCGTAGCGCTCGAACACCGGGCGATTGTCCTGCTCCTGGTAGCTCAGATAGAAAGGAGAATTGAGGCCGACGAACTGCTCGCCCTGAAGGTCGCGGCCGAGCGACCAGCGCGAGAACTCCTCCAGCCCCGCGATGACTTCGTCTCTGGCGCGCTGCGCCGCCGCGGGCGATTCCGGGAACGGCGTGACGGACATCAGCGCTCTGGCCCAGCGTGCGCGGGCGTGACCCGGATCGAGGGCGATCGCCCGGTCGAAGCTCGCCGCCGCTGCCTCGGGCCCCTGCTGATACCTGAGGACCGTGCCGAGCTGATAGTGGTAGTCAGCGACCTCGGGTGCCAGCGCAACCGCCCTCTCGAAGGCGCCCTGTGCGGCGACGAACTCGGAGGACCACAGATACGCGAGACCGAGGTCGGCGTAGCCCGCGGCCAGCTCGGCTGCGGGGAGCGACGCCCCCGGCAGAAGATCGCTCAGGCTGGAGCGCGCCGCGAGCAGCCCGGGCCGCAATTGCAAGGCCGTTCTGGCGCTCGCGATCGCGGCGCCCGTGGCATTGGCATGCCGGTACAGGTTGCTGCGATAGAAATGCAGTTCCGCCGAGCCGGGGAACCTCTCCAGCCCGCGATCACACCAGCGGGCCGCCTCTGCGACACGGCCGAGGCGAAACAGCGCCACCACGATCTCGCGGTAGGCATGCTCGAACTCCGGTCGCGCTGCCAGCGCCCGCTCGAGGTGCACCACGCTCGCGGCGAGATTGCCTCCGGCCTGATGCAGGCCGGCCCGCAGGTAATGTGCGTCGGCATCGTCCGGAACGACGCGCAGCGCGCGTTCGATGAATTCGACGGACTCGGGGAATCGAGCCAGTTCCTTCAGCACAAAGCCGAGATTGACCAGCGTGTTGCGATCCAGCGGCTGCGACTCGAGAACCAGCCGATAGCAGCGTTCTGCTTCCTGAAGCTCGCCCAGCCTGAGATGAGCATCGCCGCGTTCCTTGAGGGCTTGCCACGCTGGTGGCGCGCCGGCGTCTTCCCCGTACACTCGCATGCCGCGATGCTCCCCGGCGCTCCGGCCGGCTCAGCGACCCAGATAACCGATGCCGCGCGCCATCAGCGCCGCACACGCCAGGATCACGACGATCAGCGTCAGCTCGAGCATCAGGCACATGCGCACCCGGCGGGTGCGCTCGGCGCTCAGCTGCGGTGCCCGGTCCGCCCTGAGCGCCGCACTCCACGACAGGAACACGACGGTCGGATAGATCGAGATCAGCGCCGCGATCAGGAACGCGGCGAGTTTGGCGAGGAAGAACACGTCGTGCAGGTAGTAGGCGGCCGGCTTCTCGAACCATGCGACCCGCAAGCCACCGACGAGCAGCACTGCGCCAGCCGCCGCGCCGAAGATGAGATCGGTGCGTTGCAGGCGTCGCGCCTGCACGGCCGAGAGTGGTGGCTTGAACATGGCGACCTCGATGGCCAGCGCCGCCACCACGGTGAAGGCCGCCAGGTGGTGCGCAAAGGCCATCAGGGCGGACGTGTACATGGTTTTCCTCAGTCTTCCCAGTGCGGTCGTCGCCGCAGCCCCTTGGTACGCTGCGCGCGGCTCTTGCCCTCGAGCCGGCGCTCGCGCGCAGCGCGCGTCGGCTGGGTGGCGCGGCGCGCCTTGGGTGCGATGAGCGCGCGCCGCACCAGCTCGATCAGGCGCTCTTCGGCCTCGCGCCGGTTCTGCTCCTGGCTGCGGTGAGTGCGCGCCACGAGCAGCAGCGCGCCGTCGGCCGTCACTCGGCGGCCGGCGAGCGTGCGCAGCCGCGCCTTGACCGCCTCACTCAGCACCGCGCTCCCGGCCAGGTCGAAGCGCAGCTGCACGGCGCTCGCCACCTTGTTGACATTCTGGCCTCCGGGACCTGAGGCGCGCACGAAGCTCACCGACAGCTCCTGGTCGGGAATCGTCAGCAGCGCGTTGATCGGCAGCGGCACGGCGGATTGCGCCGCCGGACTTCAGTCCGCTGCCCGGTCGAAGCCGGGCGCGCCGGCCGCGGCGTCGCGCGGCGGTTTGTGCCGCGCGCGCGCGTCCAGCACGCGCAGGTCGCGCTGCGCCACGGGGATGTGCACGCCGTGCGCGCGGAAGATGCGCCAGATCGCGCGGTTGACATCCGAGCGCACGTTGTTGACCCCGTTCACCGGGTCGGCGATCCAGAAGCGGATCTCGAGCCGCATGCCGTTGTCCTCGAAGCTGATGAGCCGCGACACCGGCGCCGGATCGCGCAGGATACGCGGATGGTCCTCGGCGGCCTCCAGCAGCAGCTGCAGCGCCACCTCCGGATCGTCGTCATAGCTCACCGTCACCGGCAGGCGGATGCGCACCCGCTGGTCCGAGTAGCTCCAGTTGATGAAGGGACTCGTGATCAGATTCTGATTCGGCACCAGCGTGTCGACACCGTCGCGGTCGCGCACCACCACGTAGCGGCCGCGCAGCTCCTGCACCCAGCCGAAGTTACTGCTGCCGGTGTTGTCGCCGGTGTTGGCAGCGGTGAAGCTGATGACGTCGCCGGGCTTGATCGATTTGTCCATCAGCAGCACGAAGCCGCTGACGAAGTTGCTGGCGACCGACTGCAGGCCGAAGCCGAGCCCGAGTCCGATGGCCCCGGTGAGCACGTTGAGCGTCGTGACGTCGACGCCGGCGGCATTGATGCCGAGCAGGATGCCGAGCCCGATGAGGAGGAAGGTCGTGAACTTCGAGACGCCGACGCGCGTCGACACCGCGAGCTGCTCGAGCTGCATCATGCGCCGCTCGATCGCGCGGGCGATGAGGCTCGCGACCACCACGAAGGCGGTCACCACCACCAGCCCCTTGAGCAGCGCCCACAGGCTGAACTGGCTGCGGCCCGGGACCAGGCTCACGCGGCTCAGGGCGGCCTCGATCGCGTCCAGCCAGCCGAGCAGCGCCGCCGCCACGATCAGCGACAGCACCACCGTGATCGCGAGCTGCCGGCTGCGCACCCAGGAGTTGGGCCCGAGCAGCCGGCCGAGCACGTAGACCCCGAGGCGCACCAGCGTGAGCGCCGCCACCAGCTGCACGGCGGCGCCGACCAGCGCGGGCGCGACACCTGCGGCCACGAAGACCGCATGGGCGGCCAGCAGCACGGCGAGCGCGGCGAGCAGCGGC
>JASHVF010000371.1 GCA_030039615.1 Gammaproteobacteria bacterium
GATGTTGATGACGCCGCTCGCCGTGAACAGGTGGCCGTTGCGTGCGTGGCGGGTCGGGATGACGCAATCGAACAGATCGATGCCGCGCAGCACCGCCGCCACGATGTCCTCCGGGCGGCCGACGCCCATGAGGTAGCGCGGCCGCTCGGCCGGCATGTGCGGCACGAGGCCGTCCAGCACCCTGAGCCGCTCCTCCTCCGGCTCGCCGACCGCGAGGCCGCCGATCGCAAGCCCGGGCCAGTCGAGGCGCAGCAGGCTCTCGAGCGAGGCGAGCCGCAGCGGCACGTGCATGCCGCCCTGCACGATGCCGAACAGACCTCCGGGCGGCGGCTCGGCCTCCCCGCGGTGATAGTGGGCGTGACTGCGCGCCGCCCAGCGCATCGAGCGCTCCATGGATTCGCGCGCCTCGCGCTCGGTGGCCGGGTGCGGCGTGCAGTCATCGAGCGCCATGGCGATGTCGGAGCGCAGCGCCCGCTGCACGTCCATGGAGTCCTCGGGCGTGAGGCGCACTTCGCGGCCGTCGATCGGCGAGCGGAAGCGCACGCCCTCCTCGCTGATACGCCGCAGGCTCTGGAGGCTGAAGACCTGGAAGCCGCCCGAGTCGGTGAGTATCGGATGCCGCCAGTGCATGAAGCCGTGCAGTCCGCCGTGCGCGGCGATTACCTTCGGGCCCGGACGCAGCAGCAGGTGAAAGGTGTTGCCGAGCACGATCTGCGCGCCGAGCCCCTCCAGCTCCTCGGGCGTCATGGCCTTCACCGTGCCGTAGGTGCCGACCGGCATGAAGGCCGGCGTCTCGACCAGGCCGTGCGCGGTGGCGAGCACGCCCAGGCGCGCCGCGCCGGCGGTCGCGCTCACCGTAAAGGCGGGCCTCACGCGCGGCTCCGCGTGATGAGCATGGCATCGCCGTAGCTGAAGAAGCGGTAGCGGGCGGCAACCGCGTGGGCGTAGGCGGCGAGCGCCGCGTCGGTACCTGCGAACGCGCACACCAGCATGAGCAGCGTCGACTCCGGCAGATGGAAGTTGGTCAACAGCAGGTCGCTCACGCGGAACCTGAAGCCCGGCGTGATGAACAGGCGCGTTTCGCCACTCCAGGGCTCGAGCCGCCCATCGTGGCTCGCAAGTGCGCCCGATTCCAGTGCGCGCAGCACCGTAGTACCGACCGCCACCACACGGCCGCCGCGCGCACGCGTGCGCGCCAGCGCCTCGCAGGTAGCGCGGCTCACGACCGCCTGTTCCGCGTGCATGGTGTGTGCAGCGAGGTCGTCGACCCGCACCGGCTGGAACGTGCCGGCGCCGACGTGCAGCGTGACGCAGGCATGCTCGACACCGCGCGCCTCGAGGGCCGCGAGCAGCGCGGCATCGAAGTGCAGGCTCGCCGTCGGCGCCGCCACCGCGCCAGGTTCACGCGCGAAGATGCTCTGATAACGCTCGCGGTCGCTGGCGAGCGGCGCGCGCGCGATGTATGGCGGCAGCGGCACCTCTCCCCAGCGCTCGAAGAAATCGAGCGCGCTCCCCGGCAGCTCGATGCGCCACAGA
Source organism: Gammaproteobacteria bacterium (assembly GCA_030039615.1). Taxonomy (GTDB): domain Bacteria; phylum Pseudomonadota; class Gammaproteobacteria; order Steroidobacterales; family Steroidobacteraceae; genus 13-2-20CM-66-19. Next base: position 1,537 of record JASHVF010000371.1, read on the forward strand.
TCCCCGTGGCGCTCGAGCACGCGCACTTCGCCGCCGGCGGTTGCGATGCCGAGCCCGGCGCGCACCGGCTTGCTGGCCGCGACTTGCGCGAGTGCCTGGCTACCATCGAGCGCACGCTCGAGAAAGATCTCGACCTGCCCCCCGGTGGGCTTGACACCCCTCAGCCGTGCCGCGACCACCCGGGTGTCGTTGAACACCAGCAGGTCGCCGGGCGCGAGCAGCGCCGGCAGCTCCATGACGGCCGCGTCGCGCCAGGCGCCGCTGCCGCCCTCGAGCACCAACATGCGGCTCGCCGAGCGCTCGGGCAGCGGCGACTGGGCAATCAGCTCGGGAGGCAGGTGGTAGCAGAAATCCTGGCGGCGCACGCGCGCATGTTACACGCGCAGTCCGCGGCGCGACCGAAGGGCCCGCGCGCTGACGCTGCGGCTCAGGTCTGGTCGCTCGGGGCGGCGCCCCTGTCGGGTGAGGGCGGCGGCGGAACCGGCGGCGGCGCGACTGCGCCCGCGCGGCCGTCCGCGTGCCGGCGCTCTGCTCTCTCGGGCAGCGTCGTCTCGAGATCGAGCGTCTTGCGCAGCCGCACGATGCGCAGCGTCAGTTTCTCGCCCGGCTGATAGGAGGACAGAATGCGCGTCGCGTGCGAGCCGCTCATCGGCTCACGTCCGTCGATGGCGAGGATCACGTCGCCGTCCTCGAGCTTCAGCGCCCCGTCCGGCGGCGCACGCACCACCAGCACACCCTTGTCGCTGCCGAAGTAGCGGCCCAGCTTCGGTGTCAGGGTCGCGAGCTCCATGTCCATGAGCGGTCCGCGCATCACCAGCATCTCGCGGCGGCCGGCCGCGAGCTCGGGAGGACTGAGGCCGGGGAGGTCCGCGAAGAAGTACCCGGGGCTGGCGCGCGCGATCACGGTGAACTCACGCGGCGCGCCTGCGCGCAATACGCGCACGCTCACCTTGCTGTCCGCCTTCACCGTACGCATGAGCCTCGAAACCTGGCGCGCGGGGTTCTCGCCCTTCACTTCGGTGCCGTTCACCGCGACGATCACGTCGCCGATGCGGATGCCGGCCTCCGCCGCGGGCCCGCCCGGACTCACCTCGCGTACGCGTGCGCCCGGTCCACCCGCGGCCGGGTCGAGTTGCACGCCGATGATCGCGCGCCCCTGCTCGCCGTCCATCTCTATGAACTTCTCGATCACCGGGCGGCTCAGCTGTGCGGTGAGCTCCGCCACCTGGTGTGCGGCGGCGTCGAGCTGCTTGCGCGCCTCCTCGAGCTGCGCCTCGAGTTTGGCATCGTCGGCCGCGTTCTCGACGGCCGCTTTAGCACTGTCGGCGTAAGCCGCGACGCTGTCGGCGAACGCCCTGGCGCTGTCAGCGATGGCGCGCTTGTCGTCGGGTGCGGCCGCGGGCGGGTCGGCGAGTGCAATCGTCGGGCGACAGCTCACCGCCGCCGCGCAGGCGAGCAGTATCAAGGTACCCCAGGCAAATATCAGGCGACATCGGCTCATACGGACTCCTAATGGGTCTTCAGCGCGCAGCATCGGCAAGAGTCTCGGCGTAGCGCACCTGAACGAGCGAGCTCACCAGCCGCGCCCGCTCCTGCTGCAGCGCATGCACGCGCTCCGGGGGAGCCCGGCCGGCGCGCTCACTGTTCAGCAGATCGTCGACCTCGGCGATATGGTCCTCGAGCGTCGCGACCGCCGCGCGCGTGCCGACCCGCACGACTGCAGGCTCCTGCGGCAGGCTCTCGAGCCAGTCCTCGGCCCGCGACTGCTCAACCGCCGCAGCCTGCGGCACCGCAGGGTGCTGCGGGGCGGCAGCCCGGCCACTGATCGCGGCGGCGGGGCCCGCCGAGCGCGGGCCGCCACCGAAGCGGATGGCGGCCGCCCCGACGGCGAGGGCAATCACGGCAGCCGCGGCCAATACCCGCAGGCGCCCGACCCGGGCGGCGGCGGCGGGCGCGGCCTGCGCCCGGCGTCGAAACTCGCTCCAATCGTAGGGATGCACGCCATCCTGCGGCAGCTCGCGCAGCAGCCGTGCGAGCGCTGGTTCGTGCTCTAGCTCAGTGTGCATGTGGACCGGTTTTCCTGCGGCTCGAACCAGGCGCGCAGCTTCAGGTGCGCGCGCGCGAGCTGCGATTTTGAAAAGCTGACGGAGCGGCCGAAAGCGAGCGCAATCTCGGCATGCGTGTAGCCCTCGACCTCGTAGAGCCAGATCACCGCGCGCGCGGTCGGCGCGAGCGTCGCCAGGGCGCGCTCCATGTCGATGGTTTCGGGTGCCGGTGGCACCGCTACCGGCGGAGCGCCCGCGAGCGCTTGCGGCTCGCCTGCGCCCTCGATGTAGAGTCGCGCCCGCCGCCACGGCGAGCGCAGATGCATCAGGCAGCGCGAGATGGCAATCTGCCGCAGCCACGCCCCGAGAGGCGCCTGCTGGCGGAAATCCGCGAGCCGCTCGAACAGGGTCATCATGGTCTCCTGAAAGACGTCCTCGGAGGCACTGCGGTTGCCGATCATGCGGCGGATGAGCGCGAAGGTCGCAGGCGCCACGGCGGCATAGATCTGCTGCCGCGCGCCGTCCTCCCCCGCACACGCCCGTTCCCGGACAGCGTCCGGCACGGTGATTTCCACCAGCCTCGTCACGGATGTCTTAGATGCACGAGCCGGACAAAAGGTCGCAGTCCGATAGCAAATACCCGATACTTGCGGCCAATGCCCGAGTGGCGGAATTGGTAGACGCAGCGGACTCAGACAAACTTGAGCCCTCTCGGAGAAATCCTTGAGGTGTAGCCCGTCAAACTCGGTGAAGGCCCTGAGCGTCGCACGCTCGAGCTAACGCCGAGCCAAGCCCCGTGACCCATGCGCGTGGGAAGGTGTAGAGAGCAGACGGCGGGCACCTACGGCCTCCTGTGGCCATGGTGATGGCGTGCTCCAGACCACGAACCCGAAGGATCGGGGCGGCGAAAGCCGAAGTGGCAGGAAAATCCGCCGCCCTTAAAAGCGTGTCGGTTCGACTCCGACCTCGGGCACCATAATCCTGCCGCCGCCAGACGCTCGTCGCCGGCCGCCGACGGGTTGCCAGCCCTTCCCCGCCCTGCCAACGTAACCCTCAGGCCCGTGGCAGGGTATGGATATGCTCATTCCCCGTGTAGCTTGCCTGCTGGCGCTGTGCCTCACGACGCTCGGCGGCTGCAGTCACGGCGGCGGTGGCGCGAGCACGACGTCGACCACCACTGCGCCGTCGCCGCCACCGCCGTCGAGCTCGCACACCAGCGTCACGACCTACAAGAACGACCTAGCACGCAGCGGGCAGAACCTGACCGAGACCACGCTGACCTTGAGCAACGTCAACTCGGAGAGCTTCGGGCTGCTGCGCACGCTCGCCACCGACGGCAAGGTCGATGCCCAGCCGCTGTACCTGTCGGCACTCTCGCTTGCGGGCACGACGCACAACGTGGCGTTGGTCGCCACCGAGAACGACACCGTGTACGCCTTCGACACCGACAGCGGCGCGACGCTCTGGCAGACGTCGCTGCTCCCATCCGGAGAGATGCCGAGCGACGATCGTGGCTGCGGCCAGGTGACGCCGACGATCGGCGTCACCTCCACCCCGGTCATCGACCTGAGCGCCGGACCGCATGGCGCCGTCTATCTGGTGGCGATGTCGCTCGATGCATCGCAGAACTATCACCAGCGGCTGCACGCGCTCGATGTGACCACGGGTGCGGAGCTGTTCAATGGACCGATGGAGATCGCCGCGGTCTATCCGGCCGCGGGCGGCGGCTCCAACACCTTCGACCCGGGAGACTACGAGGAGCGCGCCGGCCTGCTGCTGCTGAACGGCGTCATCTACACCACCTGGACCTCGCATTGCGACGACGCGCCGTACACCGGCTGGGTGATCGCCTATAGCGAGAGCACGCTCGCGCAGACCGCGGTGCTCAATGTCGCCGCCAACAGCGCCGGCGGCGGACCTGCGATCTGGATGGCGGGCGGCGGACCGGCTGCCGACTCCTCCGGCAACATCTACCTGCTCACCGCGAACGGCGCGTTCGATACGACGCTCGACGCCGGCGGCTTTCCGAGCGCGGGTGACTACGGCAACTCGTTCCTGAAGATCTCCACCAGCGGCGGCACGCTCGCGGTCGCCGACTACTTCGCGATGTACAACGAGGTCGCCGAGTCCAGCTCCGACACCGACTTGGGCTCCGGCGGCGCAATGCTGCTGCCCGAGCTCACCGACTCGTCCGGCACCGCGCGCCAGCTGGTGGTGGGCGCCGGCAAGGATGGCAACCTGTACGTCGTGAACAGTGCCTCGATGGGCAAGTTCAACGCGAACACCAACCAGATCTGGCAGGAGCTTCCCGGCGCGCTCAGCGGCGGCATCTGGTCGACCCCCGCCTGGTTCAACGGCACGGTGTATTACGGCCCGGTGGGCGGCTCGCTGCTCGCCTTCGCGGTGAGCAATGCGATGCTCGCGAGCTCACCGACATCGCAGACCGCGACCACCTTCGGCTATCCGGGCACCGCGCCGGCGATTTCGGCCAACGGCACCAGCAACGCAATAGTGTGGGCGCACGAGAACGCGGCCTCGGGCGCGGCGGTTCTGCATGCCTACGACGCCGGCAATCTCGCCAACGAGCTCTACAACAGCACGCAGGCAGCGAACTCGCGCGACTCGTTCGGCACCGGCAACAAGTTCATCACGCCGACGATTGCCGACGGCAAGGTACTGGTCGGCACCACCACCGGCGTCGGGGTCTTCGGGCTGCTCTGAGCGTATTCGACAAGACGAGCGGGGTGCCCGTATCCTCGCTGCCCCCCATGAATTACTGCAGTCATTGCGGCGCCGCGGTCGCGTTGCGGATACCGCCGGGCGACCATCTGCCGCGCCACGTATGCGACGCCTGCGGCACCATTCACTACCAGAATCCGCGCCTGGTGGTCGGCTGCGTGCCCGAGTACCAGGGCCGCATCCTGCTGTGCCGGCGTGCCATCGAGCCGCGCCTCGGCTACTGGACGATTCCGGCCGGCTTCATGGAGAACGGCGAGACGCTGCAGCAGGCCGCGGCCCGCGAGACGCACGAGGAAGCGCTGGCGCGCGTCGACATCGGCTCGCTGCTCGCCGTAGTGCACGTGCTGCACGCGCGGCAGGTCCATGTATTCTTCCGCGGCACGATGTCCGGCGCCGAGTTTGCTGCGGGCCCCGAGAGCCTCGAGGTCGTGCTGGCGGCCCCCGATGAGATCCCCTGGGACGATCTGGCGTTTCCGAGCACCGAGTTCGCGCTGCGGCGCTACCTGGAAGACCGCGCCGCCGGGCGCGAGCCCCACCACTTCACCACCATCGATCGGCGACTGTCTGCGTCCGCCGCCGGCGGCCACTAGCGCGTCTCAGCCCGAGCCGCCGGTCTCGCGGGCGCTCACGGGGCGGCGCGGCCGCGTGGCAGAATACCCGGACGCCACGGCCCGGCCCCCGAGGAACCTGAATGACCTTTGTCGTCACCGAAAACTGCATCAAGTGCAAGTACATGGACTGCGTCGAGGTCTGTCCCGTCGACTGCTTCCACGAGGGGCCCAACTTCCTGGCGATCGATCCCGAGGAGTGCATCGACTGCACGCTGTGCGAGCCGGAGTGCCCGGTCGAGGCGATCTTCTCCGAGGAGGAGTTGCCCAAGGGACAGGAGCAGTTCCGGCAGCTCAACGCGGAGCTGGCCAAGCAGTGGCCGGTGATCACCGAGAAGAAGGCCGCACCCGCCGATGCCAAGGAGTGGGAAGGCAAGCCCGACAAGCTGAAGCTGCTTGAAAGATAGGCTCACGGGGAACCTTTGCCCGCTGACAGCGGGCAACCTGCGCGTCTAACGGTGCTGCTCGTCCTGCAGGTGCTTGAGCAGCACGTCGGGCGGCAGGTAGCCGGGCAGCATCTCGCCGTCCGCCAGGACGATCGCCGGCGTTCCCTGAATGTTGAATTTCTGTCCCAGCGCCCAGAAACGCGGCAGCGGTGTGTCGGTGCAGGCCTTGTTCTTCAGCTCCTGACCGAGCTTCGCCTTGGTGAGCGAGTCATTGCGGTTCGAGGAGCACCACACCTGCTCCGCCTTGGTCCAGGAGGGTGTGTTGGGGCCGTTGCGCGGATATAGCAGGTAGCGCACGCGTATTCCCAGACGGTTGTATTCGCCGATCTGCGCATGGAGCCTGCGGCAATAGGGGCAATCGACGTCGGTGAAGACACTGACGGTGTACTTCGGATCCTTGGGCGAGAAGATCAGCATCTCGCTCTCGGGAACGGCGGCCAGCTCACGCTCACGCAGCTCGCGGCGATGCTGTTCGGTGAGGTTGACGTCGGAACCGAGCTCGACCAGGTCGCCGCTGATGGCATAGCGGCCGTCGGCGCTCACATAGGCGATGTCACCATCGCGCGTGAACTCCCAGATTCCCGGAATCGGCGTCGCGCGCAGCTCATCGAGGCGCGCGCCGCCGGGGATTTTCTTGGCGAGCTCCTCACGCGGATCGGCGGTCTTGGCGGGCGGCTGTTGCGCGCACACCAGGGTCAGCGGCGCGGCCAGCAGCATGAGCAGCAACAGCAGCTTCTTCGCAGGCATCGGAGTTCCGTGGGCAGAGTTCAAGGTCGGGTCAGGTGCTTGGACCGGCGCGAGCGGGCATGGTTCGCGCACGGCACGCTCCCCACGGGGCGTGCCGGCGAGTCTAGCAGACGTGGGACCTGCCTGACACGCTGTGCGGCCAGCCCCCGCCCGCGGCGGCTCAGCCGCGCGGGTGGTGCTGCGAGTGCAGCTCTTTCATGCGCTCGCGTGCCACGTGCGTATAAATCTGGGTAGTCGAGAGGTCGCTGTGCCCGAGCAGCAACTGCACCACGCGCAGATCCGCGCCGTGATTCAGCAGGTGCGTGGCGAAGGCGTGGCGCAGCGTGTGGGGCGAGAGCTCCTTGCTGATGCCGGCCTTGCGTGCGTAGCGCTTGATGATGTGCCAGAACGCCTGGCGCGTCATGCGGTCGCCGCGCCGCGTCGGGAACAGGTAGTCGGTCTGGCGCTCGAGCAGGATCTCGCCGCGCGGCCCGCGCGCGAATTCCTTGAGTGCGCGCATCGCTTCCTCGCCGAGCGGAATGAGCCGCTCGCGGTCGCCCTTGCCGAGGATGCGGATGACGCCCTGGTTGAGGTTGATCTGCCCTTGCCGCAGGTTCACCAGCTCCGAGACGCGCAGCCCCGTGGCGTACAGCACCTCGAGCATGGTGCGGTCGCGGTTGCCGAGCGAGTCGCTCACCAGCGGGGCGACGAGCAGCGACTCGACCTCCTCCTCGGTGAGCGAGCGCGGCAGCGAACGGCCGATCTTGGGCATGGCGATCTGCGCGGTCGGATCCTCGCGGATCACGCCCTCGCGCATGTAGTAGCGGAAGAAGCGCCGGAAGCTCGACAGCTGCCGCGCGGTCGAGCGCGGCCGCGCCCCGCCGCGTACCCGCGAGGCGATGAACTCCTGCAGGTCGACGCGCGAGGTGCGCATGATGTTGACGTTGCGCTCGGCGAGCCAGCGGGCCAGCGCGGTAAGATCGGCGCGGTAGGCGGCCAGCGTATTCGGCGACAGGCCCCGCTCCATCCAGACCGCATCCAGGAAGCGGGAAACCGCCGGGTCGGCGGAGTCGGCGTTGGTGGTCATGGAACGGGCGGCTGCCTGGTTTGACAAGTCTCGTCTCGCTGGTCCTCAGGGCGGCGCGGCGCACCGTGTAAGGGCCCCGAGTTCCGGGTAATGTGCTGGGCACAGTATGGTGAGCGCGACGGATGAACCGACGTGATGACCTTCACATCTGCCTTCCGGCATTAACATAAAGAGAACCAGTTCACATCGAAACTCGGTGCCGCTTCCTACTCCCATGACCGCACAGCGCCCGCCGCGGCTGAGCACGCTGCTCTGCGCTCCGTTCAGGCTCGTGTATGCACTGTGGGCGGCGCTCGTTTTCCTCGGCGTCGGCCTGGCTGCGCTCGCGGTGATGCTGCTGATTCCGGGTCTCGAGCGGCGCCGCGCTGCGGGCCACTACGCGGCCCGCGCCCTGCTCGCGCTCATGGGCCTGCCTCTCCAGGTGAGGCACGCCGAGCGGCTGCCGGCCGGCCAGTGCGTCGTCGTCTGCAACCACGCGAGCTATCTCGACGGCCCGGTGGTGAGCGCAGCGCTGCCGCCGCGCTTCGCCTTCGTGATCAAGCGCGAGATGGCGCGGGTGCCGCTCGCCGGAGCGGCGCTGCGCCTGCTCGGCTCGGAATTCGTCGAGCGCAACCACCGCACGCGCAGCTCCGCCGATGCGCGCCGGCTGCTGCTGAGCGCCGCGCGCGGCCAGTCACTGGTGTTCTTCCCCGAGGGCACCTTCGATACCCGGCCCGGGGTACACAAGTTCCACACCGGTGCATTCGCCAGCGCCGCGCGCGCCGGCTGTCCGGTCGTGCCGGCGGTGCTGCGCGGTACGCGGCACGCCCTGTGGCCGGGCGGGGCGCTGCCGCGACCGGGGCGCATCGAGTTCGAGATTCTGCCGCCCATCATCCCCGCCGCGGCCGCTCCCGATGCAGTGCCGGCGCTGCGCGATGCGGCGCGCGCCGCGATCCTGGCGGCGCTCGGCGAGCCCGACCTCACATGTTGCGACGATACTGGCCACCCACCTGATATAGCGCCCGCGAGATCTGCCCCAGCGAGCAGACCTTGACGCACTCCATGAGCGCGGCGAACACGTTGGCGCCGCTCGCGGCGGCGTGCTGCAGCGCGGCCAGCGCCGCGCCCGAGCGCGCGGCGTTACGTGCCTGGAAGGCGCGCACCGCCGCGACCTGCGCCTGCTTCTCCTCGTCGGTCGAACGGATGAGCTCGGTGCCCTGGTGCTCGGCGCTGGCATCGGCCCCGGAGAGGAAGGTGTTGATGCCGACGATCGGCAGCGAGCCGTCGTGCTTGCGCGTTTCGTAGTAGAGCGACTCCTCCTGGATCTTGCCGCGCTGGTACATGGTCTCCATGGCGCCCAGCACGCCGCCGCGCTCCGACAGTGACTCGAACTCCTTGTAGACCGCCTCCTCCACCAGGTCGGTGAGATAGTCGATGGCGAACGAGCCCTGCCAGGGATTCTGGATCTTGTTGAGACCGAGCTCGCGATTGATGATCAGCTGGATGGCGACCGCGCGCCGCACGCTCTCCTCGGTCGGCGTCGTGAGTGCCTCGTCGTAGGCGTTGGTGTGCAGGCTGTTGCAGTTGTCGAACAGTGCATAGGCGGCCTGCAGCGTGGTGCGGATGTCGTTGAAGGAGATCTCGCGCGCGTGCAGGCTCCTTCCGGAAGTCTGCACGTGATACTTGAGCATCTGGCTGCGCGCCCCGGCGTGGTAGCGCTCGCGCATGGCGCGCGCCCAGATGCGGCGCGCCACGCGCCCGATGACCACGTATTCCGGATCCATGCCGTTGGAGAAGAAGAATGAGAGGTTGGGCGCGAAATCATCGATCTTCATGCCGCGCGCCAGGTAGTACTCGACGATGGTAAAGCCGTTGGCGAGCGTGAAGGCGAGCTGCGAGATCGGATTGGCGCCGGCTTCCGCGATGTGATAGCCGGAGATCGACACCGAGTAGAAGTTGCGCACGCGCCGCTCGATGAAGTACTGCTGCACGTCGCCCATCATGCGCAGCGCGAACTCGGTGGAGAAAATGCAGGTGTTCTGCGCCTGGTCCTCCTTGAGGATGTCGGCCTGCACCGTGCCGCGCACCGTCTCGAGTGTCGCGGCGCGGATGCGTTCGTAGACCTCGCGCTCGAGGAGCTCATCCCCGGTGACGCCGAGCAGGGCGAGCCCTGAGCCGTCGTGGTGCGCAGGCAAGTCGCCCTGGTAGCCGGGCGGCGCCACACCGCGCGCGCGCGCGGCGTCATGGAGCGCGGCGATCTTCCGTGCGGCTGCGCTCCAGCGCCCCTCGGCCTTCAGATACCGCTCCACCTGCTGGTCGACGGCCGTGTTCATGAACATGGCGAGCAGCATGGGCGCCGGGCCGTTGATGGTCATCGACACCGAGGTCGCGGGGGCGCACAGGTCGAAGCCCGAGTAGAGCTTCTTCATATCGTCGAGCGTGGCGATCGACACGCCGGAATTGCCGGTGCGCCCATAGACGTCGGGGCGGGTATCCGGGTCCTCGCCGTAGAGCGTCGTCGAATCGAATGCGGTCGAGAGGCGCGCCGCTCCGTGCCCGCTCGCGAGGTAGTGGAAGCGCCGGTTGGTACGCTCCGGCCCCCCCTCGCCGGCAAACATGCGGGTCGGATCCTCCTCCTCGCGCCGGTAGGGATACACGCCGCCGGTATAGGGATATGCGCCGGGCAGGTTCTCGGTGAGGATGAAGTGCAGCAGCTCGCCCCAGTCGCGCAGATGCGGTACCGCGAGCTTCGGGATCGCGGAGCGCGACAGACTCTCGGTGTAGTTCTCACCCTTCACGGTGCGCTCACGCACCCTGTAGGAATAGGTGGCGTCGGTGGCCGAGCGCACACGCTCCGGCCACGCCTTGAGCTCGCCCAGCCCTTCGGCACCGATCGCATCGAGTGCCCGGTTGTACGCGGCGCGCAGCTCGCGCCGCGTCGCGTCGGCCGTTTGCTCGTCCAGTGCTTGCTGCGGATAGCGCTCGAGCGGCGGCGGCAGCCGCGCATCGTGCAGCGCCTTGAGCGACTCGTACATGCCGCAGGCGCGCCGCGCCGCCTGCGACTGTTCCTCGGCGCGCGCCCGCGCGGCGCGCCCGCCGTGCGCGATGTCGGCCAGATAGCGGGTGCGAGCCCCCGGGATGAGCGGCGCGCGCGCGCTCAGCTCGGTGTTGCCCGGGTCGGCGAGCTGCCAGTTCCCGGCGCCGATGTGCTTCGCCGCGAGCGCCTTGCACAGCGCCGCGAACAGGCGGTTGACGCCGGGGTCGTTGAAGCGGCTGGCGATCGTCGGAAAGACCGGCAGCTCGGCGTCCGCAGCCCTGGCGCGCTCGGGGTGATTGCGCCGCCACTGCTTGCGCACGTCGCGCAGGCTGTCGTCTGCGCCGCGCTTCTCGCTCTTGTTAAGCACGATGAAGTCGGCGTAGTCGAGCATGTCGATCTTCTCGAGCTGGCTCGCCGCACCGTACTCGCTCGTCATGACGTACAGCGACAGATCCACCAGCTCGACGATCTCGCTGTCCGACTGTCCGGTGCCCGCGGTCTCCACCAGCACCAGGTCGAAGCCGCAGGCCTGGTACAGCTGGATCACCTCGCGCAGCACCGCCGCGGTGGCGCTGTGCGCGCGGCGCGTCGCCAGCGAGCGCATGTAGATGCTCTCGGAGGCGAGGCTGTTCATGCGAATGCGGTCGCCGAGCAATGCGCCGCCGCTGCGCCGCCGCGTCGGGTCCATGGCGACGACCGCGATCTGTGCCTTGGGGAAGGCGCGCGTCAGGCGCGCGAGCAGCTCATCGGTCAGGCTCGACTTGCCGGCGCCGCCCGTGCCGGTGATACCGATTACCGGCGCCCGGTGCCGCGAGCGGCCGAGGGCACGGCGGATCTGCTCGAGGTGCGCGTCGTCGGCGCCGGCGGCGCCTTCCAGTACCGAGATGGTGCGCGCCACCTGGCCGTGATCGCGGGCGTTCAGCGGACGGAACTCGTAGGCGGGCTTGCGCACCGCAGCGATGCGCGTGAACACGTCGTCGATCATGCCGGCGAGCCCGAGGCGCCGCCCGTCCTCCGGGGTATAGATCTTCTCCACGCCGTGGCGCTCGAGCGCCTCGATCTCGAATGGCGCGATGGTGCCGCCGCCGCCTACCACCACGCGGATATGGCCGTAGCCGCGCTCGCGCAGCATGTCGACCATGTAGGCGAAATACTCGTTGTGGCCGCCCTGGTAGGAGCTCACCGCGATGGCATCCGCGTCCTCGTCGATGGCGGCGCGCACGATGTCGGCGACACTGCGGTTGTGCCCGAGGTGCACCACCTCCGCGCCGCGCGCCTGCAGCAGCCGGCGGATCATGTTGATGGCCGCGTCGTGGCCGTCGAACAGCGAGGCCGCCGAGACGAAGCGCAGCGGCGGACGCGCGCTCGACTCGCTGCCGGGCGCCGCGGCGGCGCTGCCCTTGAGCGGGGCGTTCACGTGTTATTTACTCTCAGGTAGAATATCTACTCATGAGTATGATCGAGGCCCGGAGGGCGGGTCAACGCGCTCCGGCAGAGATGCTTACCACTGCCCCGCCCGCGGTCAAGCCCGCAGCTGCGGCGCCGGTATAATACGCCGCGCACCCATGAACAGCCGCCGCACCAGTCCGCCCCAGGCGGGCAAGTCTCCCGCCGCGGGCACCTCGCCGTGGCGGGCGCGGCGGCGCGACCGGGAGCTGAAGCGCGAGGCCGTGATCCACGCAGCCGCGCGCGCCTTCAACCGCAAGGGCTATCACAACACCTCCCTCGATGACATCGCGACGGCTCTCGAAGTCACCAAGCCGACGGTCTATTACTACGTCACCAACAAAGAGCATCTGCTGTTCCAGTGCTTCCTCGCCGGGATCGCGCCGATCCGCGCCGCGTTCCGCGAGGTGAAGGACCAGCAGGCACCGGCGCGCGAGCGCCTCGCCGCAGTGCTGCGCCATTACGGCGAGGCGGTGGCGTCCGAGTTCGGCTGGTGCATGGTGCGGGCGGAAGACCAGGACCTCTCCCCCGCCATGAGCCGCCACATCAAGGCGCTCAAGTCCGAGATCGACCAGGGGATCCGGCGGCTGCTCCGCGAGGGCGTGCAGGATGGCTCGATCGAGCCGTGCGACCCCAAGATGACCGCATTCGCGCTCGCCGGCGCGCTCAACTGGATCGCCCACTGGTATCGTGAGGATCGGTCGCTGACGCCCGGCGAGATCGCGGCAGCGTTCGTCACCATATTCGAGGGCGGCCTGCGTCCGCGCAGCGCCTCCCAGGCCGCAACCCGCGCGCCACTGCGGCGCCGGGTGCGCATCGCCCGCTGAACCAATACGAGGGTTGCATCATGTCCGCTCCTGACGTCGTCATCGCATCCGCCAAGCGCACCCCCATCGGGGCCTTCATGGGCGCGCTCTCCCCACTCAGTGCCGTGCAGCTCGGCAGCGCAGCCGTGCAGGCCGCCGTGCAGGCCTCCGGAGTCGCCCCCGGCGACATCCAGGAAGTCATCATGGGATGCGTGCTGGCCGCCAACCTCGGCCAGGCGCCGGCGCGACAGGCCGCGCTCGGAGGCGGCGTGCCGCAGCCCGTCCCGGCCACCACCATAAATAAAATGTGTGGCTCGGGCCTGAAGGCGGTGATGATGGCCGCCGAGCAGATCCGCTCGGGAACGGCCGAGGTGATTCTCGCCGGCGGACTCGAGTCGATGAGCAACGCGCCCTACATGCTGGCGAAGGCGCGCGGCGGCTACCGCATGGGCCCCGGCGAACTGATCGACCACATGATGCGCGACGGCCTGCAGAGCCCGTTCGACGGCAAAGCGATGGGCTGCTTCGCGGACGCGACCGCCGCCAGGTATGGCTTCACGCGCGCACAGCAGGATGCGTTCGCCACCGAATCGGTGCGCCGCGCCATGGCCGCGCTGGAAAAGGGCGAGTTTGACGCCGAGCTGACGCCGGTGACGGTCAAGGGCCGCAAGGGTGACACCGTGATCGCCCGCGACGAGACCCCCGGCACCTGCGACGTCAGCAAGATCGCCACCATGAAGCCGGCTTTCGCCAAGGATGGCACCGTGACGGCCGCCTCCTCCTCCTCGATCTCCGACGGCGCCGCGGCGCTCGTGCTCATGAAGGCCGAGACCGCCGCCGCCCGTGGCGTGAAGCCGCTCGCTCGCGTGCTCGCCTGGGCGAGCAACGCGCACGAGCCGGAGTGGTTCACGACCGCCCCGGTCGGCGCGATCGCCAAGGTGCTCAAGCAGCTCGGCTGGAAGCCGCACGACGCCGATCTCTACGAGATCAACGAGGCGTTCGCAGTCGTAACCATGGCGGCGATGCGCGACATCGACATCGATCACGCCCGCGTCAACGTGAACGGCGGCGCGTGCGCGCTCGGTCACCCGATCGGCGCCACCGGCGCACGCATCCTCACGACCCTGACGCACACACTGCGCCGCCGCGGCTTGCAGCGCGGCATCGCCGCGCTGTGCATCGGCGGCGGTGAAGCGGTGGCGCTCGCGATCGAGGTCATCAAGTGAGAATCCGCGACGCCCGCGCCGTCGTCACCGGCGGCGCGTCCGGCCTCGGAAACGCCGTGGCGCGCCACGTGGTGGCTGCCGGCGGCAAGGTCGTGATGCTCGATGTGCAGGACGGGGCGGGGCGCGCCGCCGCCGCAGCCCTCGGTCCGCACGCGCATTTCCTGCGCTGCGACGTAACCTCGGAGATGGAAGTCAATTCCGCCATGGCGGCCGCGGCCGCGCATCTCGGGCATCTCAATCTGCTCGTCAACTGCGCCGGCGTGATCGGCGCCGGGCGGGTGCTCGCCAAGAACGGGCCGATGCCCGGCGAGTTCTTCACCAAAGTGGTCCACATCAACCTGATCGGCACGTTTCTGTGCGACAAGGCGGCCGCCGCCATCATGCAGGGCAATGCGCCGGGCACCGACGGCGAGCGCGGCCTCCTCATCCATACCTCCTCGGTGGCCGCCTTCGAAGGCCAGATCGGCCAGGTGGCCTACTCGGCGACCAAGGCCGCGGTCGCCGGCATGACGCTGCCGATCGCGCGCGAGCTGGCGCGCTTTGGTATCCGCTGTGTATCGATCGCGCCGGGTATCTTCCACACGCCGATGATGGATGGCATGCCGCAGGAGGTGCAGGACTCGCTCGGCGCGCAGGTCCCGTTTCCCGCGCGCCTCGGCAAGCCTGAGGAGTTCGCCGAGCTGGTCGCCGCGGTGTTCGAGATCCCGATGCTCAACGGGACGACGCTGCGCCTCGACGGCGCGATCCGCTTGCAGCCGAAGTAAGCTGTGGCTTTGAGCCGCCCGCCCGGGGCGGCCTGGGGGAAGTCTTGACCGAAGCGAACACCGAAGCGGCCGCGATCGAGCGCGACGTGATGCAGTACGACGTCGTAATCGTGGGCGCCGGTCCCGCGGGGCTCGCGTGCGCCATCCGCCTGAAGCAGCTCAAGCCCGCCGTGAGCGTGTGCGTGCTCGAGAAGGGGTCCGCCGTGGGCG
This sequence comes from Gammaproteobacteria bacterium, assembly GCA_030039615.1. GTDB lineage: Bacteria > Pseudomonadota > Gammaproteobacteria > Steroidobacterales > Steroidobacteraceae > 13-2-20CM-66-19. Next base: position 16,656 of record JASHVF010000371.1, read on the forward strand.
CGCACTCGCTCTCGGGCGCGGTGCTGGAGCCGGGACCGCTCGAGGCGCTGCTGCCGGAGTGGCAGAGCGAATACACCGGCATCAAGGTGCCCGCCGCCGAGGACGAGTTCCGTATCCTCACCCGCGACGGCTCCTTCAAGCCGGTGCCGGATTTCCTGGTGAAGCTGCTGCCGCGCTCGCTCACCTACAGCACGCCGTTCAACAACCACGGCAACTACATCATCTCGCTCGGCCAGTTGACGCCCTGGCTCGCCGCCAAGGCCGAGGCGCTCGGCGTGGAGGTCTTTCCGGGCTTCGCGGCCGCGGCACCGGTGTTCGGGCCCGACGGCGCGGTCGCCGGGGTGCGCATCGGCGACATGGGACTCGATCGCGACGGCAAGCCGGGCGCGAATTTCACCCCCGGGGTCGAGATCCACGCGCCGCTCACCGTGCTGGCCGAGGGTGCGCGCGGCTCGATCTCCAAGCAGCTGATCGCAAGGTTCGACCTGGCACGCGGCCACTACCCGCAGACTTTTGCGCTCGGCTACAAGGAGCTGTGGCAGCTGCCCGCCGGACGCGTGCGCCCCGGGCGCATCGAGCACGGGCTCGGCTGGCCGGCGGACTCGAAGACCTACGCCGGCAGCTTCCTCTATCACCTCGACCACGACCGGGTGTATGTCGGCTATATCGTCGGCCTCGACTACCGCGACCCGCGCCTCGCGCCGTTCGAGGCTTTCCAGCAGTACAAGAGCCACCCGAGCGTCAAGGCGCTGCTCGAGGGCGGCGAGATTCTCTCGGCCGGCGCACGCACCATTGCCGCCGGCGGCTGGCAGTCGACGCCGACGCTGGAGATGCCGGGAGCGATCCTGGTCGGCGATGCCGGCGGCACGCTCAACTTCGCCAAGATCAAGGGCGTGCACCAGGCGATCCGCTGCGGCGCGCTCGCCGCGGAGCACATCGCCGCGAGCGGTGGCGGCACCGGGTTCGATGCGAAGTGGCGCGCCTCGCCGGGCGGGCGCGAGCTGAGGAAGGTGCGTAACTTCAAACCGGCCTTCAAGCGCGGCCTGTGGCTCGGACTGCTGAACGCCGGCTGGGAGATGCTCACCGGGGGCCGCTCACCCTGGACGCTGAAGAACAGCGCCGACTGGTCGCGGCTCGCGAAGCTCGATGACAGCGTCTCGCCGGAGCGCCACTGGGTCGCGCGCACGTTGCCGCCGCGCGATCGGGTGTCGTTCGTATTCTTCGCCGGCAATTCGCACGAGGAGAGCCAGCCCGTGCACCTCAAGGTGGCGGACACCAGCATCTGCGCCGGGCGCTGCGCCACGGAGTTCGGCAACCCCTGTGAGCGCTTCTGCCCGGCCAATGTCTACGAGATGGTGGACGACGGCGCGGGCGGCAGGCGGCTGCAGATCAACGCGGCCAACTGCGTGCACTGCAAGGCCTGCGACATCAAGGATCCGTACCAGATCATCACCTGGACGACGCCCGAGGGAGGCTCGGGCCCGAATTATCAGTCGCTCTAGCCGCGCGCTTGCCGCCATGTCAGAGCTCTGGCGCCCATCACCGCAACGCATCGCCGACGCGAACCTGACGCGCTTCATGCAGTGCGTCACGGCGCGCACCGGTACGCCGCTCGCCGACTACGACGCGCTTTACGCCTGGTCGCTTAAGGAACCCGCGCAGTTCTGGCGCGAGCTGGCGCGTTTCGCGGACGTGCACGCCGACTTCGGTGGCGGCCCTGCGCTCGAGCACGCGGGGCAGATGCCCGGAGCGCGCTTCTTTCCCGGCGCGCGCCTCAACTTCGCCGAGAATCTCCTCAAGTTCGCCGACGAGCACGAAGCGCTCATCTTCCGTAACGAGCGCGGCACACGCCGTGCGCTCACCGGCCATGAGCTGCGCGCGGAGGTCGCGCGCGTCGCCGCCGGCCTCGCCGCCGCCGGCGTGGTCTCAGGCGATCGCGTCGCCGGCTACCTGCCGAATCTGCCGGAAGCCGCCATCGCCATGCTCGCGACCGCGAGTCTCGGCGCCACCTGGTCGTCGTGCTCGCCGGACTTCGGGGTACACGGCGTGCTCGACCGCTTCGGGCAGATCGCACCCAAGGTACTGTTCACGGCCGACGGCTACTTCTACTCGGGCAAGTCGCTCGACTCGCTGGCCCCCATGGCGGCAGTGCTCGCGCAGCTCCCCGGCATCGAGCGCGTGGTCGTCATTCCTTACGCGGAGGCAAAGCCGCAGCTCGCGCGACTCGGCGCCGCCGCCGGCCGCGCCAGTCTCTGGGATGAGTTCGGCGCACGCGGCGCAGCGCTGCGCTTCCCGCCGCAGCCCTTCAATCACCCGCTCTACATCCTCTATTCCTCGGGCACGACCGGCGTACCGAAATGCATCGTGCACGGCGCCGGCGGCACGCTGCTGCAGCACCTGAAGGAGCTGTTGCTGCACACCGATCTCGGACGCAGCGATCGTCTCTTCTACTTCACCACCTGCGGCTGGATGATGTGGAACTGGCTGATGAGCGGCCTCGCCACGGGGGCGGCAGTGGTGCTGTATGACGGCAGCCCCTTCTACCCCGATGCGGGAGTCTTGTGGCGCATCGCAGCGGAAGAACGCCTTACCGTGTTCGGCACCAGCGCCAAGTACCTGGCCTCGCTCGAGAAGAGCGCCTACCTGCCGGCTGAGACGGTCGACCTCAGGGCGCTGCGCACGCTGCTCTCGACCGGCTCGCCGCTCCTGCCGGAGGGCTTCGACTTCGTCTACCGCAGCGTCAAGTCGGATCTGCAGCTGGCCTCGATCTCGGGCGGCACCGACATCGTCTCGTGCTTCGCGCTCGGCTGCCCGATCCGTCCGGTGCATCGCGGCGAAATCCAGTGTCGCGGACTCGGTATGGCGGTCGAGATCTTCGACGACGCGGGCCGCCCACTGCGCGGTGAGCGCGGTGAGCTGGTCTGCACCGCCCCCTTCCCCTCCATGCCACTCGGCTTCTGGAACGATCCCGACGGCGCGCGCTACCGCACCGCCTATTTCGAGCGCTTCCCGGGAGTGTGGCACCACGGCGACTTTGCATCGCTTACCGAGCACGACGGCATCATCATCTACGGTCGCTCGGATGCGGTGCTGAACCCCGGCGGCGTGCGTATCGGCACCGCCGAGATCTACAGCGCCGTCGAGGCGCTGCCGCAGATCCTCGAGTCGCTCGCCGTCGGCCAGGACTGGCGTGGCGACGTGCGGGTGGTGCTGTTCGTGCGCCTCAAGCCCGGCGTCGAGCTCACCGAGGAGCTGCAGCGCGACATCCGCAACACCATCCGCACCCAGACCACGGCGCGGCATGTGCCGGCGCGCATCATCGCGGTACCCGACCTGCCGCGCACCCTCTCCGGCAAGCTCACCGAGCTCGCGGTGCGCAACGTGATCCACGGGCTGCCGGTGAAGAACGTCGACGCGCTCGCCAATCCGGGCTCGCTCGAGCACTTTCGCAATCTGCCGGACCTCGAGAGCTGACGCGCGCATCGTGGCCGAGCGCCAGGATCTGCGAAAGCTCTATGCGCGCGCGCTGCTGCAGCGCGGTTTCAGCGCCGACCCCGGACAACGCGCCGTGCTCGCGCGGCTCGAGCTGCTGCGCCGGCGCCTGTGCCGCGCAGCGCGTGCCGTGCCGCGCTGGCGGGCGTGGCTGCGGCGCACGCCGGCCGA
>JASHVF010000372.1 GCA_030039615.1 Gammaproteobacteria bacterium
GCCGACCGCGAACCTCGATTCGGCAAATGCCGGCGAGCTCATCGCACTCATGCAGGACCTCAACGCGGCTTCCGGCATCACCTTCCTCATCGCGACGCACGATGCACGCGTGATCGCGCACTCCCGGCGGCACATCGAGATGACCGATGGCCGGATTACGCTCGATGAAAGCAGCAGTCCGGCCGCGGCCTGAGGGGCGGCCGCGCGCCGCGCTGACCCTGGCGCTGATGCTCGCCGGCGCGGCTCACGCGGACGATGCGCTCCATGGGCGCTTCGAGCTGCAGGACGACGAGCAGTTCGCACGCGCCGGCAGCCTCGACGCCGCGCTCGCAGCACGGAACTGGAACGATCAGCTCGCGAACCTGCGGCTCATCTGGGAACCGCAATGGTGGCGCTGGAGCCTCAGCGTCCACTACCTGCTGACGTTTGAGCACGGCGATGAAGTACCGATCGCGCGCGCCGCGACAGCGCTCCTCGGGGCAGCACCCCTCACGTGGCTCACGCTCGGCAACCGCTTCATCGATCGCGGCGAGACGCAGGCGACGCAGGGCTTCGATCGGCTCGCGCTCGGCTACACGACGCCGGATTTTGTCCTGCGGCTCGGACGCCAGGCGCTCAGCTGGGGGAGCGGGCTGGTATTCCGGCCCATGGATCTGTTCGACCCCTTCTCTCCGAGCGCCACCGACACCGAGTACAAGCCGGGTACCGACATGCTCTATGCGCAGTGGTTGCTCGGCAAGGGCTCGGATCTGCAGGCGGTGGTCGTTCCCCGCGGCGAGCAGCCGAACGGCGCGCCCACGGCCGACGAGAGCTCCTTCGCGCTGCACCTGCGCACGCCGCTTCTCGGGTTTTCGACCACCTGGCTGCTGGCACGCGACTACGGCGACTGGGTCGCGGCACTCGGCGTCAATGGCGCCCTGGGCGGCTCCACCTGGAACGTCGAGCTGGTGCCGACCTTCGAGGCGGGAGGCGCGACGCGCCTCTCGGCGCTCGCCAACATCAGCGATGCGGTGACCCTCCTCGAGCGCAATGCCACGGTGTTCGCCGAGTATTTCCGCAACGGCTTCGGCGTTGCCGGCGAGCCTTACGACTTCGCCTCCCTGCCCGCGGACCTCACCGAGCGGCTGGCGCGCGGCCAGCTTTTCGACACCCGCCGTGATTACCTCGCCGCCGGAGTTTCGCTCGAGGTCAACCCGCTCTTCACGGTGAACCCAGTGCTCATCGCCGGACTCAGCGACGGCAGCTGCTACGTGCTGCTGGCCTCGAGCTACTCTCTCAGCGACAACCTGAGCCTCGTCGCAGGCGCCCAATTCCCGATCGGCGGTGCACGCACGGAGTTCGGCGGGCTGCCCCTGTCGCCCGGCGGCCCGCTGTTGGCGCCCCCGGACAGCCTCTACCTGCAGCTGCGCCGCTACTTCTGAGCGCTACTTGTTCAAACCCATCTGGCCGTTCGGGCGCGTGCACGCCTGTTCGCGCTCGAACATGCCCGTTTTCCGGCTGTAGGTGAGCTTCTTGTCGTGGAACGGAAGCGGTGACTCCCCGGCAAACCCGGGTGCCAGCCCGTGCTTCCAGCCCGGCGGACACACCGCGGCGAGGGTGATGAGAAAGGCGGTCGTGCCCCGCAGCCGCGGCACGCCGAACGCGACCAGCGCGCCGGTCTCGGGCACGAGATCCAGGTTTGCGATGCATTCGACCTGCGGGTAGCCGTTCGAGAGGATCCAGTCCTCCGAGATCATGGTCGGCGTCGTGTCGGTATCCATGCCCTCGTGGGCGTGGAAGAGGATCCTGCGCTCCTCGTGAAGGTAGCGGATCGCCTCGAGGTGGATTCCCGGGAAGCGGCCGTCTTCGGCCAGGAAGCGCTGCGGGTTCTCGGTCCAGTTCTTGTACCAGTCGCTGCGCACCGCCACGACCGAGCCGGCCGGCACGGGCCCGTGCTGCTTCTCCCACGCGTGCACGTCGTCCAGGGTCATCTGGTAGGCGCTGTCGCGCCGCGCCTGCTCGGCGATGGAGATCACCACCAGCTTGCGCAACGTATAGGTCGGCGGGATCTCCTCCATCGCTGCCTGGCAGGGGTGAAACTCCGCGGGCGCGTCCATGTGCGTACCCCAGTCGGTGCCCGGCAGCTCGACGCGGTAAGAGCCGTGCCCGTCCTGATCCCAGTTCTCCTCGTGCCAGCTCTTGCCGTGGTCGTCCGTGACCAGCGCCGGCTTGAAGGACGGCGGGTGCTGCGGATTGCGGAATCCATACCAGAGCGGGGAGTTGGGTGTCAGCACGTGCGTCAGATAGACATACCGGGCACGCGCCAGATACGCATCCCATACGCTCCAGAGGTTCTCGGCGTCGACGCGCGGGCTGCCCTCGGCCGCTGCCGCGACGCCCTCGAGCGCCGTCGCGCCCGCGACACTCCCCAGAGCGCCGAGCAGCCACTCGCGCCGTCCCACCCTGCCGGCACGCACCGTCACCACGCCTCGGGTTCTCATGAGACTCAGCCCCCTAGAACTTGACGTCAAACTGCGCGCCGATCGTCAATGGCTGCAGCGTCGACACGCGGATCAGCTCCGGAATGTTGAACTGGAAGCTCGTGTTGTTGGCCGACAGCCAAGGCTCCTTGTTGGTCAGGTTATTGGCAAACAGCGTCGCCGTCCAGCGTCCGGAGTCGGGTGTGTAGCCGACCCTGAAGCTCATGACGTTGTAGCCCGGCAACTCCACGGTGCTGAAGGAGGTGTCGATCTGATAGCCCACGTAGCTGTCGGTGAGGCGCGCCGTGATGCGCCCGCCGAAGGCGCGCGTATTGAACTCGAGAGCGGCCATGCCGGTCTGCTTCGGCACGTTGAGAATCGGAATGGTGCAGTTGGTCGGGGTCGGGCAGCTCGCGAAGTCGTAACTGCTCGAGGCGTAAGCGGCATAAGCCGGGGTCGGGCTCGTGATGTAGGAGTTGTTGATCGTGCCGTTGAGCGACAGCAGCCAGTGATCCGTGAGGCGCGCGTCGAGCTCGAGCTCGGGGCCGTAGCTGCGGCCCGTGCCGGCGTTGGTCATGTACTGATAGCCGCAGGCGAGCAGCGCGGTCTGCTGCACGTCGTTCCAGTGGATATAGAAGAAGTCGGCGTTGACCTGCAGCCGCCCGTCGAAGAGGCGCGCCTTCTCGCCGAGCTCGTAATCCCACACCGTGTCGGGATCGAACTTGATCGGCGCCGCGCCGCACAGCGCCGGCGGCACCGCCATGTTGGCCCCGCCCGGCCGGAAGCCCTTGGCGATCGAGGCGTAGACGGTCAGATCCTTGCTCGGCAGATACGAAAGATCCGCGCGCGGAGTGAGGCCGCTGGAAGAGGCACTGGTTCCCGGCGGGTTCGGGTTCGGCGCGTAGGTGTCGGGAAAGCCGTAGTAGCCCCATTCGTTGTTGTTGGCCTGCGTCGTGTAGTGGAAATAGCGCAGTCCCGCCTCTGCCTGCCACGCGTCGGCGAATCTCCACGAGCCGTCGGCGAACACGGCCGACTGCTCGAGCTGGTAGGGATTGTCGGCACCGAACACCGTCCCGGACGGATTGACACCCGGGGGTGTCAGGGTCGCGACCGCGGGATTGGCCGTGTATTCGATCCAGGTGGAGCGCAGGCGCGAGTAAAAGACGCCGGTGACCCAATGCAGGGTATCGCTGCTGTTGGACGACAGCCGCAGCTCCTCGCTCAACTGGTGCGAGAGGTCGGTCTCCTGATAGGGGAAGTACAGGATGTCCGGCACCGTGCCCGCGGGAAAGGAGGGTACGATGAACTGCGAAGTCGACTCCGAGGCATCCTGCCACTGAGTTTCCGAGCGGTTCCAGTATCCCGTGGCGCTGGTGATGTCGAAGTACGGCAGGTGCGCCTTCAGGGTCACCGACACCAGCGCCACCTGGTCGTTCACCGACTCGGCGAACGGGTAGGCTTCGTAGTGCGTGAGGTAGTCCGCGCCCGGCGGCACGTCGTACTCATCGTAGCCGCCCATCTGCATGTGCTGCTCGAGCGCCAGCACGTCCACCGAGAACACGTCGTTGGGCCGGATCAGGAAGTCGACTCTGCCGGAGGCGAGGTGCTCACCGTTGACGTCCTTGGCGACGCTTTCCACCGGAGCCGCCGTCACATCGCCACGCACGTAGGGCGGTCCGACCGCGAGCGGCGTGTCCGGCGGGAAGGGGTTGAGCACGGTGCGGTCGATCCAGCCGCTGCGGTACTCATCGCTCGCAACCACCCGCACCGCGGCGATGTCACCTAGCGGAAGGTTCAGCATGCCGTTGGCCGCGCCGTTGGTCCCGCCGCCGTCGGTCTGCGAGCCGACCAGGTCCCCGCTGGCGGAGAATTTCTCAAGCTGCGGCTCGGGCAGCACCAGGCGGATCGTGCCTCCCATGGAGCTCGCGCCGTAGAGCGTCCCCTGCGGGCCACGCAGCACCTCGACGCGATCGAGATCGTAGAGATTCGGGTCGATCACCACCTTGCCGATCTGCGCCAGCGCCGGCGGCGAAAGCGGCACGTCGCCCAGATAGAAACCCACGGTCGGCGCGTTGCCGCCGTTGGAGGCGAGACCGCGCGCCTCGTACTCGGTCTGCCCGGGGCCCGCCGTGCGCATCGAGAGTCCAGGCACATCGCGCGTGATGTCCTCGACCGTGGTGATGCCCTGGTTCAGGAGCTGCTCGCCGGAGACCGCCGAGATGCTGAGCGGAGTCTCCTGAATCGTCGAGGCGCGCTTCTCGGCGGTGATGACGATCTCGGCGAGGCCGGAGGTATCGCTCGGCGCAGCGGATTGGTCGGCACCCTCGGCGAGCGCCGCCGGCGCGGCGATGAATGCAATCAGACCGACTGCGGCGACGGACGCCAGCTTTGCAAGCGACATGGTTACTCCCCTGGTGTCAGTCGAGCGTATGTAAGGGCCCGAGCCTTTGCAAGGCAGCGGCTGTGAGGATTCTTGCCCCACAGGGCCTGCCGGATGGATGATTGCACCACCCTGGTGCCATCTGCGAAAGGCCATGCCGTGCTGCGCCGCGAGCCGATTGAGTATGCAGACGCTTCCCCCGAGGTGCGCGCCGTCTACGATGAGATCATGGCGCTGCGCCGCATCGACTGGATCAATAACTTCTGGAAAGTCCTGGCGCACGACCCGGTCGCGCTGCGGCGCACCTGGGAGGCGAGCAAGCAGATCATGGCCCCGGGCGCGCTCGACTCGCTCACCAAGGAACTTATATATATAGCAGTGAGCGTTATAAACGGCTGCCGCTACTGCATCGCATCGCACAGCGCGGCCGCGCGACGCCAGGGGCTCACCCAAGCACAGCTCTCCGAGCTCATGGCGGTCATCGGCATGGCCAATCAGACCAACGCGCTCGCCACAGGCCTCGAGATCGAAATCGACGCGCGCTTTGCCGAGAGTTGAGTTGCACTCAAATGGTGCGGAGGACTGCGTGAGCAATTGCGATGATGTCATGATCAACAGGCGCCGCGCCGTCATCGGGCGGCGCGAGTATCTGGCGATGATGAGCGGCGCGCTGGCGATCGGCACGGCGGCTGCGCTCGGCACCGCGGCCGCGCGCGGCACCG
>JASHVF010000373.1 GCA_030039615.1 Gammaproteobacteria bacterium
GTACCGCGGGCGATCGTCGGCGGGGCCCTGCTGGTGCTGGCGCTCTACCTTCTCGTCAACACCGCCTACCTCTATGCGCTGCCCTTCTGGCAGGTGGCGAGCGCCAATTCGACCGCCTATCCCGATGCGCCCTCGGTCGCCACGCGCGCGGTGCAGACCTTTCTCGGCGCGCGCGCCGCGCCGATTGCCGCGCTCATTTTCCTCATATCGACGATCGGATCGCTCAACGGCGTCATCCTCGGCGCGGCGCGCGTTCCCTACGCCGCCGCCCGCGACGGACTGTTCTTCGCCGCCTTCGGGCGACTGCACCCCGGCAGCCGTGTGCCGCTCACTTCGCTCGTGCTGCTCGGCCTCTGGGGAGCGCTGCTCGCAGCCTCCGGAACCTTCGATCAGCTCACCAACATGGCGGTGATGTCCTACGCGCTCTTCTGGATCCCGGTGTCTCTCGCCGTCATCGTGCTGCGCCGCAAGCTGCCGCGCGCCGCGCGGCCGTTCCGCGTGCCGGGCTACCCGCTGGTGCCGCTGCTCTTTGCGCTGGTGATGGTCGGGATCGTGATCAGCGCCCTCATGACCGCGACCGTGGAATCCGTCGCGGCGCTGGTGCTGATCTTGATCGGACTGCCCCTCTATCCGCTGTTCCGCCGGCGGGACGGCGCGGCGGCGTCCACGGCACGCGACGTAAACGGCGCCTGAGGCGCCCCGGCGTCACTGCGACTCGAGCTCCCAGAGCGTCAGCGGCAAGCCACGCCGCAGCCAGAAGCCGAGACCCGCTTCGCGGAAGCGGCGCCTGAGATGCGTGCGGTACCAGCGGACGCTGCGCAGGTGCACGTCGGCATCGGTGCGCTCGCGGTCGGCGTTGCGCTCGAGGTCGCCGCGGGTGAGCGCGCTGAAATACAGCACCCCGCGCGTAAGCCGCCCGAGACTCGCAAACGCGCGCACCGCGTCGGCGTGCTCGAGGTACTGCAGCACGTCGTAGCAGACCACCAGGTCGAAGGGTTGGCGAGCGCGGAATGTCTCGATGTGTCCGTGCTGCCAGCCATAGCGGCGGCAGAGATACTCACTAGCCTCGAGCGCGGTGTAGTGCGCGCGCGGCAGCAGCCGTACAAGCTCGGCGCGCAGCATCCCGGTACCGCAGCCGGCCTCGAGAATGCGTCGCACCGGCAGCCCGAGGTGCGCCACGAAGGCCGCGATGAGGCGCGCGCGTGCCCGCATCTCGGCGCGCGAGGCCACCGCAGTGCGCGCGTCGTAGTAGTAACGCTGGTAGTAATCGCGGTCGAACGGCATGTTGGAGCGGAAGTTGATCGCGCAGTACGCAGCCGTGTCAACCGCCGCGCGGCTGCGAATCGCTGGCAGTCGAGACGGCAATCGCCACGAGAGCGCCGACCGCCGCGACCACAAACGTCCCGCCGGCCTCGAGAAAACGCGACCAGCGCTCCCACAGGGTGAGCGGATCCTCAGAGTACGCGTGCTCGAGCTGCGCTGACGCCGCGGCCATCGAGTGCACGAGCTGAGTCGCCGTGGTGATGGCTTCGATGCCGAGGAACACAACGAGGCCGACCGCCATCCGCAGCCAGCGCTCACGGCGACCGGCGGCAGGCCACGCGAGCAGCAGCCCCCAGAAAACGATCGGTGTCTCGATCGCCTCGCCGATCTGGACGCGGGTCACGACCAGCGCAGCGGGTCTCGACTCCGTGCGATCGCGGCGCACCTCGCCAACAAGACGGAGCACCCGATCCTGGCCGTCGCGATCCGTGGTCACGGCGACCTCACGGATCACCCAGGGGTGCCCCCGGGCGATGAGCCGATCGACAGCGCCGTAGTACGGCGCGGCGAGGCGCGCGTACGGCTCAGCCAGGACAACCCCGGCCGCAAGAGCGGCGGCCGCGGCAAGCCCAAACCGCCACTCAGGCCGCACGACCGAGCGGCTTTGGTGGCAATAGGTCAGGCGGTGTGGACGACCAGCGGAGGAAGAAGAACCCCATGAGCACGATCGGGCCAAGCGGCAGCACGAGCCCGTGCAGAGCCTCCCAGGCGGCGGGGCTATAGCGGAGTATGTAATAGAGCGCCATGAGCCGCGCCACGCTCAGCACCCAGGCAAGGAGCGAGCCGGTCAGCAGCCCCTGCAACCGGCGCGCGAGGCTCGCTGGGAAGGCAACGATGGCGGCCACCAGCATGAGAAAGAGCTCAATCCCCTCGCAACCGCGGATGACGTGCAGGCTGGCGCCCCCTGGCGAGCGGATCGAGCGCGCGACGAGCATGGCGTGCTCCCCCGGCGTCACGGCGTTGATGAGGCCAACGGTCGGCCTGAGGAGCGCGTCCTCGACGACGAAGCTCTCGAAGGCCGTGCCTCTCGAGGCCTCGAAGGCCCCGAAGAGGGCCGCGAAAAGGACGAGAAACTTGAACGCGAACAGTAGCGGGGTAGCTCTCATCGGGATGAGCGCACCGCGGCCCTGCGACGGCTCGCGATAACGATGAGGACCAGGCCAAAGGCCACGTACGCCCAGAGGGGCAAAGGCCCATCCGAAGAGGCACCGGAGTCATCGGAGTCGTTGAGTGCCACTGTCGCAGAGCCATCCGCCGGATTGAGATCGAGATTGGCAGAGTTGGCAGTGAACGCCAGGCTCACAACTCCGGATCCGGTGGGAAGTATTACCAAGGTAATGGGCACCGTCGTCCCGACGGCGAGTGCGCCGACTGCGCAGCTCACCGTTTGTCCGCTCTGGGTGCAGAATGAGCTGCTCATGCTGGCGACCAGCGAGAAGCCGGTCGGCAATGTGGTTGTCACTACGACGGATGTCGCCGCCTGAGGCCCGCGGTCGCCCACGGTCAGGGAATAGGAAAGCATCCCGCCAGAAGTCACGGTGCCGCTGGCGCTCAGCGAGATGTCCGAGGAAGTCCAGTATTTCACGAGATTGGCGGCGTTGACGCTCCCCAGGCCGGTAGCAAAATCCCAGCCGGCCGCAGCACTGAAGGCAGGCGCATAAGCGCTGTTGTTGGTCGAGAGGACGCCGTAGGTTGCACCGTCCAGGTAGCAATTGATCGTTCCCTGACACACGACGTCCATGTCCCCGAGCGTGATGTCATAGAACACGCAACTGCTCGAAGTCGCATTGCCGTTAGTCGAGTTGCAATTCAGGCCGCTCGCGCTCTCGCTGGCAGCGAGCGTGTAGTAGACGAAGTTGGGGTTGCCCTGACGCGATCCGGTGCTTTGATTCACGAGCGCCTGAATGCCCGCCATGATCGGGGTCGCGAAAGAGGTGCCCCCCGCGATGAGCCACTGGCTGGGCGTGCTGGAGGCGGAACAGGTTGAGCCGTCGGAGTCGCAGAAGACGTAGGCATGACCCCACGGCCCGTCGGCGGCGAACAGCGCAACGTCCGGGAGATCGCGGACGCCATCCGCCTGGACGCCGGGGCCAGTCTGCCAGGACGGCTTCGGCGTACCCATGCAGCCGGAGCTGCTCGTGCTGGGCACCGCGCAGCTGCTCGCGCCGCCGCTACCGGCGATGAAATCCACGAAGTCTGCACCCGCCGAGACATTGCAGAAGCCGGAGCTGCCGTAGGTCGCCGAATAGCCCTCGAAGCGCGCGATCAGCCCGCTGGCACACGACTCGTTCCACGGAATCTCCGGAATGTAGGAGAGCGCCGAGCCGTACACGGAGTTGTTGGTCGAGCTCCAGTAGGTAGAGGTGCTGCCCGCGTAGGTATCGCCGAAGTCGGTACCGCCGACCGCCACGTTGTACGCAGTGGAGGCGAAGCCGTTCACGGCAATGCCATCCGTTGCGACCGACGGCGGAGTGCTGCTCGCATCGGGTGCGTCGCACACCGCCGCGCCCCAGTCGCCGGCCGCCACGAAGACCGACACGCCCTCGCTCACCGCCTGCTCGTAGATTGAGCTGTACGCCTGGTTTGCCGTGAGACCGTTGCTGGCCTCGCAGTCCGCATAGCTGATGCTCACGATCGCCGGCGGCGTGCCGCTCGCGTTGATCAGGTTTTGAAGCGCGAGGAGCCCGCCAAAGGTCGTCGAGGTGTCCGCGCACGAGGCCAGCTCAATGGCGGCGCCCGGCGCGGCCGCACTCGCCCACTCGGCGTCGAGAATCGCCTCGTCCTGATCGTCATTCACGCGGGGGTCGGAGCAGTTGTTGGCGCCGGAAGGCTGCACTTGCGTAAACGACCCGGTCGTGTAGCCCGAAAGGCCGGTCACGCCGCGGAAGGCACTCCAGTCGCTGGTGCTGTGCACATCGGTGTCTTCGATCACCACGATCGTCTGGCCCTTCCCAGTGATGCCCGAGGAAAAGAGCGGATTGAAATTGTAAATCGTAGCGAGGTCGGATGGGACGACGAGGTGCACAGTGCTCGAGCCGCTCGTGGTGGTGAAGCCGGGGCGCGCCCGGTGGAGCGTCTTGTGCGGTCGGAAGTCGTTCAGCGAGACGATGCCCGCGACCGCCGGCGCGAGAGCAGCCGGAATCTGCGGGTCGCTCATGTTGGCGATGTGTCGCACGCCACGCACGTCGAGCGCATGGATTTCGGTGCGGAGCGCGCTGCGCACGGCGCCCGCGGTGCCCGAGAAGTCGATCATCATCGTGCTCGGGTAGACCCCGTTGACCGTGAACCCATGCTGGGTGAGCCAGCCGGTGACCGCTGCCACGTCCTGCTCTGCGAGACCAAAGCGCCGGCCGAACTCCGCCGCGGTGACCCAGTGATGGTAGAAGGCTGAGTTACGATCGTGCAGCTGCTTAATGTAGAGCCGCAACTGCATCTCCCGCTCTACCGGACGCTTGAGCAGCAGCAGCATGTGCGCAAGCGGCATGCTGTCGGCGACCCGCCCACGGTCGTTGCGCGCATTGGCCTCGGGACGCGTGTTGCCGGCCCGGCGCACCGACTGCGCGTCGTCGATGGAGCTGGTGATGAGCGCGCGTGCGCCGACGTCTTGCGCAAGCGCCTGCGATGGGCCGCCTGACGCGAGCCCCAGGGCCGCCAGGCCGGGCAACACGCTGCGCAAGACCCGCCATCGAGCCACCACCCGCATTTCAGCTCCCCCCACCAGCCGCGCGACCAGAACAGCCAGTTTCCAACGTTTAACACTCGAAGATGACACCGCCGTAAACGGAGATGACACATCGCTGAATGGCGCCTGAACACTTTGTAATGGACACCCAAGTGACTCAAATTCGCAGTTCTGCTGCCCCGCGGTCGGTCGCGGGAGCTTCCCGGCTGTATGCTTAAACCAGTCGCGAGCGTTTAGTGCTTAGGGTTCCGGCATTCCGGCCGCGAACGAGAGGAGACGGTTTGATGAATGGCAAATCCCTGCGAATGAGCATTGCGGCTGCGCTCCTTAGCGCAACGCTGTCGGCCTGCATCGTGGCCCCGGCGCCGGGTTACTACGGCGAGACCGTGTACGCGGCACCACCGGCGGTGCAGGTCGAAGCGGTGGGCGTCGCGCCCGCGCCCGGCTATTTCTGGATTGGCGGCGGATGGTTCTGGGAAGGTGGGCGCTATGCCTGGCACCCGGGTTACTGGTCCGCGCCGCGCCCCGGCTACCACTGGGTGCCGCGCACCTGGGCGCGCACGGGCGGGGGCTGGCGCGTCCGCGGCGGCGTCTGGGCCCGCGGCTAAGGCCGCAAGGTCCTTTAAGCAGGTCTGAAGCCAGCGCTCTGGGACCCCTTGGGGGTCCCAGCGGTGGCGGCTTGGCATTTGCCTCCGCGGCTCACCCGCTGCACACTCCGCTCCGCTCGGGCCCCTCAGCGGCCCGACAGGAGCGCAGCGGATGACTAGCGGGTGGATGGCAAGCGTAGCGCTCGCCGCAGCGGCGATCGTGACGGCGATTCCGGCAGCCGGTG
>JASHVF010000374.1 GCA_030039615.1 Gammaproteobacteria bacterium
AGCAGACATCAGCTGCGTTTCCGCCGGCAAGAGGCGTGACTCTTGCCGGCTGCGTCGGAGGCCGAGTAGTGCGTTCGATAACAAACTAGATGTCCAAGCGCGATTACTACAAGGTGCTCGACGTACCGCGCACCGCCACCGAAGCGCAGATCAAGCAGGCGTACCGGCGCCTGGCGATGAAATATCACCCGGACCGCAACCCCAACGACGGGGAGGCGGAGGAGCGCTTCAAGGAGGCCAAGGAGGCCTGCGAGGTGCTCACCGACGCGCAGAAGCGGGCGGTCTACGACCAGCACGGCCACGCCGGCGTCGAGGCGGCGGGGCGCGGCCGCGGCGGTTTCGGCGCGGGCGATGCCTTCAGCGACATCTTCGGCGACGTGTTCGGCGACATCTTCGGCGCGCGCCGCGGTGGGCGCTCGCAGGTATTTCGCGGCGCCGACCTGCGCTGCGAGCTGGAGCTCGATCTTCATGAGGCGGTGTTCGGCACGACCGCCGAGATCGAGGTGCCGAAGCTCACCGAGTGCGAGACCTGCCACGGCTCGGGCGCGGCGAAGGGCAGCACGCCCTCGACCTGCGAGAGCTGCGGCGGCGCCGGCCAGGTGCGCATCTCCCAGGGTTTCTTTCAGCTGCAGCAGACCTGTCCGCGCTGCCGCGGCACCGGCACGGTGATCCGCAACCCCTGCGACACCTGCCTGGGCCAGGGGCGCGTGCGCAGAACGCGCAAGCTCTCGGTGAAGGTGCCTGCCGGTGTCGATACCGAGGACCGCGTGCGTCTCGCCGGCGAGGGTGAGGCGGGCCGCAACGGCGGGCCGCCGGGGGACCTGTATGTGGAGATTCACGTGCGCGAGCACGCGATCTTCGAGCGCGACGGGGAGCATCTCTCCTGCGAGGTACCGGTGAGCTTTGCGACCGCAGCCCTCGGCGGCTCGGTCGCGGTGCCGACGCTCGATGGCGACGTGGTGCTGAAGATCCCGGCGGAGACGCAGTCGGGACGCGTCTTTCGGCTGCGCGACAAGGGCGTCAAGCCGGTGCGCGGCGGCGCGCGCGGCGATCTGTTCTGCCGCGTGGTGGTCGAGACGCCGGTGCATCTTTCCGGCGAGCAGAAGGAGCTGATTCGCACGCTCGAGGAGTCCTTGAAGACGCACCCCGGCAGGCACGCGCCGCGCGAGAAGGGCTTTCTCGAGGGCGTGAAGCGCTTCTTCAGCTCCGATCACGGCAAGGCGTAGGGAGACCTCCGGCATGGCCACCGACGCACCCGCGCCGCCGCTCACCCGCGTCGCCCTCGTCGGCGTGACCGGCCGGATGGGCCAGGCACTGCTGCGCGCCGCGCCGGGCTTTCCGCAGATCATCATTACCGGCGCGGTTGCGTCGGCTGCGAGTCTGGCTCTCGGCCGCGACGCCGCAGTGGTCGCGGGACTGCCCGCCTCGAATCTCAGCGTCAGCGCCGACCTGCCTGAGGCGCTCCGCCAGGCGGACATCGCCATCGACTTCAGCAACGCCGCGGCAACGGCGGCGACGCTCGCGGCGTGCCAGGCGGCGGGTAAGCCGCTGCTGATCGGCACCACCGGACTCGACCCCGCGCTCGAGCCGGCGCTCGCCGCGGCGGCGCGCGAGATCGCAGTGCTGCTCGCCCCCAACACCAGCATCGCGGTGGCGCTCCTCACCGAGCTCGTGCGCGAGAGCGCGCGGCGGCTGCCGGCGGCCTTCGACATCGACGTCATCGAGCTGCACCACCGCGGCAAGCAGGATGCCCCATCGGGTACCGCGCTGACACTCGGACGGGCCGCAGCCTCCGCCCGGGACGTGCCGCTGCCCGCAAGCGGCGCGACCCAGGCGCCCGTGGGGCCGCGCCCCGAGGGGCAGATCGGCATGGTGAGCCTGCGCGCCGGGGACCTGGTGGGCGAGCACACGGTGCTGTTCTCCGGCCCCGGGGAGCAGCTCGCCCTTACGCACCGCGCCAACGACCGGGCGATCTTTGCGCGCGGGGCCCTGACGGCCGCGCTCTGGCTCGTGGCTCAGCCACCCGGGCGTTACACGATGCGCCATCTTATTGGTTATAAAACATCACCTTAAGAATCTATTCACGAGTTGGCTTGAGCTTCGCAGAGGCCTCCGGCCAGGGGAATTTCCCGTGGACACGTGCGGGCGCAAACCCGTAAAATTTCTGCCTAATCCGTGTACGGGTTAGTCCATGCAAGGCGGGAGGATGTTCGATGAGAACTCCTCCCGCTTTGTATATGTGCGTCAAGGGGAAGTGAACCGGTGAGCGTACCTGCGGTGCTCGCACTGGCCGACGGAACGATCTTCCGCGGACAGTCGATCGGAGCCAAAGGCAACACCACGGGCGAAGTCGTTTTCAACACCGCCCTCACCGGCTATCAGGAGATTCTCACCGACCCCTCCTATGCGCGTCAGATCGTGACGCTCACCTGTCCCCACATCGGCAACACCGGCACGACACCCGAGGACCTCGAGGCGTCCCAGATCTATCCCGCCGGGCTCGTCATCCGCGACCTGTCGCTGGTGGCGAGCAACTGGCGCTCGAACGAATCGCTCGGTGAGTTCCTCGAGCGGGGCCGGCTGGTGGCGATCGCCGGCGTCGACACCCGCAAGCTCACGCGCATGTTGCGCGAGTCGGGCGCGCAGGCCGGCTGCATCATGACCGGCGACAAGGCGGACGAGGCCGCTGCGGTGAAAGCGGCACGCAAGTTCCCCGGCTTGAAGGGCATGGATCTCGCCAAGGTGGTGAGCGTCAAGCGCCCCTACCAGTGGAACGACGGCACCGTGTGGCCCGACCCGGCGCGCGCGCCGATCCGCTCCTCGCAGCGCCTGCACGTGGTGGCCTACGACTTCGGCATCAAGCGCAACATCCTCCGGCTGCTGGCCGACTTCGGCTGCCGCATGACGGTCGTGCCGGCGCGAACCCCGGCCGAGGAGGTGCTGGCGCTCGAGCCCGACGGCGTGTTCCTCTCCAACGGTCCCGGCGACCCCGAGCCCTGCAACTACGCCATCAACGCGACGCGCAAGTTCCTCGAGACCGACATCCCGGTGTTCGGCATCTGTCTCGGCCACCAGATCCTCGGGTTGGCGGCGGGCGCCAGGACCGTGAAGATGAAATTCGGTCACCACGGCGCCAATCATCCGGTGCAGGACCTCGAGTCCGGCCGCGTGTTCATCACCAGCCAGAATCACGGCTTCGCGGTCGATGAGTCGACGCTGCCGGAGGGTGTCAAGGCGACGCATCGCTCGCTGTTCGACGGCTCGCTCCAGGGCCTCACCTTCACCGACCGGCCGGCGTTCGGCTTCCAGGGCCACCCGGAGGCGAGTCCCGGGCCGCACGACATGCGCGCGCTCTTCGAGCGCTTCAATCACCTCATGCTGCGGCGGCTGCAGGCGCAACTGAAGCTCGCCGAGGACACCCTGCGCCGCCAGCAGGCCGGCGGGCGCTGACGTGGCCAAGCGCACCGATATCGAGAGCATCCTGATCATCGGCGCCGGCCCGATCATCATCGGCCAGGCGTGCGAGTTCGATTATTCCGGGGCCCAGGCCTGCAAGGCGCTGCGCGAGGAGGGCTACCGGGTCATCCTGGTGAACTCCAACCCCGCGACCATCATGACGGACCCGGAGATGGCGGACGCCATCTACATCGAGCCGGTCAACGCCCGCACCGTAGCGCGCATCATCGAGAAGGAGCGTCCCGACGCGCTGCTGCCCACCATGGGAGGGCAGACCGCGCTCAACACCGCGCTCGACCTGGTGCGCGAGGGCGTGCTGGAGAAGTACGAGGTCGAGCTGATCGCGGCCTCGCGCACCGCCATCGACATGGCGGAGGACCGCGAGCTGTTCCGCAACGCCATGCGCGAGATCGGACTCGAGACGCCACGCTCGCAGATCGCGCGCAGCCTCGATGAGGCGCTGGCCATCGCCGGCGAAATCGGCTATCCGGTGGTGGTGCGCCCCTCGTTCACGCTCGGCGGCTCGGGCGGCGGCATCGGCTACAACCGCGAGGAGCTCGAGGACATCGTCGCGCGCGGTCTCGAGGCCTCGCCCACCGGCGAAGTGCTGCTGGAAGAGTCGGTGATCGGCTGGAAAGAGTTCGAGATGGAGGTGGTGCGCGACCACAAGGACAACTGCATCATCGTCTGCTCCATCGAGAACCTCGACCCCATGGGCGTGCACACCGGCGACTCGATCACCATCGCGCCGGCCCTGACGCTCAGCGACAAGGAATATCAGCGCATGCGCGACGCCTCGATCGCCGTGCTGCGCAAGATCGGCGTCGACACCGGCGGCTCGAACGTGCAGTTCGCGGTGAACCCGAAGGACGGGCGACTGCTGGTCATCGAGATGAACCCGCGCGTGTCGCGCTCGTCCGCGCTCGCCTCCAAGGCGACCGGCTTCCCGATCGCCAAGATCGCCGCCAAGCTCGCCGTCGGCTACACGCTCGATGAGCTGAAGAACGACATCACCGGAGGGGCGACGCCGGCGTCCTTCGAGCCGAGCATCGACTACGTGGTGGTGAAGATCCCGCGCTTCACCTTCGAGAAATTCCCCGCCGCCAACGACCGGCTCACGACCCAGATGAAGTCGGTCGGCGAGGTCATGGCGATCGGCCGCACTTTCCAGGAGTCGCTGCAGAAGGCGCTGCGCGGCCTCGAGACCGGGCTCGACGGCCTCACCCCCCAGCTCGCCCTGCCGCTGAGCGACGAGACGGCGGACAAGCTCGCGCACGAGCTGCGCGCCCCCGGAGCGAATCGGCTGCTCTATGTGGCGGACGCCTTCCGTGCCGGCTGGCCGCTCGCGCGCGTCGCGGAGCAGTCGCGCATCGATCCCTGGTTCCTCGCTCAGGTCGAGGAGCTGGTGCAGCAGGAGGCCGAGGTGCGCGCGCACGGGCTCGGCGCGCTCACCGCCGAGCGCGTGCGCGCGCTCAAACGCCGCGGCTTCTCGGATGCACGCCTCGCCAGGCTCCTCGACATGCCGGAGAAGGCCATCCGCGACAAGCGCCACGAGCTGAAAGTGGCGCCGGTCTACAAGCGGGTCGACACCTGTGCGGCCGAGTTCGCCACCTCCACCGCCTATCTCTACTCGACCTACGAGGAGGAGTGCGAGGCGAATCCGACGAACAAGCGCAAGATCATGATCCTCGGCGGCGGTCCCAACCGCATCGGCCAGGGGATCGAGTTCGACTACTGCTGCGTGCACGCGGCGCTGCAGCTGCGTGAGGACGGCTTCGAGACCATCATGGTCAACTGCAATCCGGAGACCGTCTCGACCGACTACGACACCTCCGATCGGCTGTATTTCGAGCCGCTGACGCTCGAGGATGTGCTCGAAGTGCTGGCGGTGGAGAAGCCCGAGGGCGTCATCGTGCAGTT
>JASHVF010000375.1 GCA_030039615.1 Gammaproteobacteria bacterium
CGCGGCGGGCGCGCGGGCGCCGCCCGCTGCCCGGGCGCGATGCGCGCCAGGACGCCGGCCGTGAAATCCGCTGCCGGGCTCACGGGCCTGAGCGCCGCGCGCAGCTGCCGTTCCAGGTCGTCGTCGCTCATTGCAGCCCGCCCGCCGGCGCCGTCAGGCGCCCGCGCAGCTCCGCCAGCGCCCGCTTGAGATGGCTCTTGACCGTGTTCAGCGGCATTTTCAGTGTTTGCCCGATCTCTGCCGGATCGAGATCCTCCTGGTATCTGAGGACGATCACCGCGCGCGCGGCCGGCGCCAGTTCCGCGAGCAGCGCGCGCAGGCGCCGCGCGAGCATCGGGTCCGCCTCGACGCCTTCGCTCACCGCGCCCTCGGCCGCGGCCAGCGGCGCGAGCCGCTGGCGGGGCTCGCGGCGCAGCCGATCGATGGCGCGATGCATGGTCACCTTGCGCAGCCAGAATTCCACGTGCCGATCAGACTCGAGCGAATCGAGACTGCGGTACAGCTGCAGGAACACTTCCTGCGCCAGATCCTCCGCCCGCTGGCGGTCAGACAGCATGCGCAACGCCAGGCTGTACACCAGCCGCTGATGCCGGCGCACCAGGGCACCGAAGGCGGCCGCATCCCCGGCGTTCGCCCGCGCCAGCAACGCACCATGCGCGCACGCCTCGTCTCCGCTCACATGGTGCCCGTGGTTCCCTGGCTGTGCCTGAGGCGCGCCAACCGGCTCAGATTCACGGTGCCGATGATGCTGACGATCGTGTACTCGCGCGGCTCGCAGGCGATGATCGCGACGCCTTTGACGACCTGATCGTCGAGCGCGAGATACACGTCCACGTCCTCGCCGTGCTTGCGGTTGTGCTCCTCCACCACGTGGGTCCAGCCGGGCTGCGACAACTGCGAGCGCAGCGGACTCGAGTCGGCCTGCGAGCAGGCGAAGTCGCTGTCGAACTGATAATTGCGTATGCGCACCGACTTGACGCTCTCCAGGGCCTGCCGCAGCTGCGCAACATCGTCGTCCTGGTCGTCCAGGAACGAGGCCGCGAAGTGCAGCGGCAGGCCGCCGAGCGTGATATCGACCGTCTGGGTGGCGTGCTGCGCGAAGTCCGGCCTGAGCTCCGGACCCTGGGAACAGGCGAGCAGCGGCAGCAGCAGGCCGGCGGCGCCGGCCACGAGCGTTCGGGTGTGCATGGCGAAGTACCTGCGGGCAGTGTGCATACGTATCTCCTAATACGCACGCCGGCAGGCGGCAGGGTGCAGGACTAGCTGACGATATTCGGGGACGTGGCGACGCGGTTGCGTCCGGCGCTCTTGGCCCGGTAGAGCGCGGCATCGGCCTCGGCGATCAGCCGCTCGGCGAGCGCCTTGTAGTCGCGGGGACCTGAGCCGGGGTTGGCGCAGGCGACGCCGATCGAGAGCGTCACGGTCTCGGTGGCGGCGCTCGCGCCCGAGCCGATGGCGATGGGGGCGCTGCGCACCGCCTTCAGTACCCGGCCGGCGACCTTCTCGCCGTGCGCGATGTCCGCCTGCGCCAGCACCATGGCGAACTCATCGCCGCCGAAACGGGCACCGGTGTCACTGAGGCGCATCTGGGCGTCGATGCGCTGCGCCACCTCGCGCAGCACCGCATCGCCGGCGAGGTGCCCGTACTGGTCGTTGATGCGCTTGAAGTGATCGACGTCGATCATCAGGCACACGAGCGGCTGGTGTGCGCGCTGTGCCCGCGCCAGCTCCTCGCGCAGCCGTGCATGCAGGTAGCGGCGGTTGTGAAATCCCGTGAGGAAGTCGGTCAGGCCGCTGCGCAGCAAGCGCGCGCGGTTGACCGCGTTCTCGACGCAGATCGCGGCCACCAGACCGAGGTGTGCGAGGAAGTCGCTGGCCAGCTCCCTGGTGAAGCGCCGCGGGTCATTGCTCACGAACACCAGCACGCCGTCGAGCTCGTCGTGCCGGCGCAGCGGAATCAGCGCCAGGCTCGCCGGCTGCAGCAGCCCGGGGAGCAGCAGCTCATGCTCGGCCCGCCGGTAGGGACCGAGCCAGGGCCGCTCGAGCGAGGCGAGCTGTGGAGCCACGCTCTTGAGCGCGTCGACGAACACCACGCCGGCGAGCGGCCCCTGCGTCAGGTCGTCGCCCGAGATCAGATGGCGGATCTCGTGCTGCGGATCGTTGAGCACCAGTCTCACGCCGTCGAGCTGGTAGGAGGCCGCCAGTCCGGCGATCAGCCGCTCGAACAGCTGCGGCAGTGAGCCGGCGCGCAACAGCTCGAGCTCACGCTCCTGCGACTTGCGCAGCAGCGCGGTGTTGCGCCCCACGTCTTCGGTGAGCGCCGCGAGACGCGCCCGGAGCACGTCATTCTCCCGGGCGAGTGCCTCGAGCGGGTCGGTGGTTATGGCGCTCAGGCGCTGGTCGGCATTCGGTCGGGGCATTCCTGTATCCGCGCGAACCTGATCCCTCAGGCGCGGCGCTCCGTGGCGGTGCGCCGATCTTCGAAATAATCGCGCCCGCGGCGCATTAAAGCAACGAAAGTATCGTGATCCCGCGACAGCACTGCGGTGCGCAGCCGCTCGACCGCCTGATAAAGCGCCTCCAGGGACTCGGCGCCGTAGTCGTTGAGGCTCTGGATTTCATAATACAGCTCCGGACTTTCCTCGGCGACGCGGGCAGCAACATCGAGCTGCGCATCGAAGGTGGTGCTTGACATCCGCGCAAGCTTTGGCGCCGCCTCGCCGCTCTCGGCGAGCGCTGTAAAGAAAGCGATATTGAGCGCGTGCGACAGTCCCAGCACGTAGGCGATGAGCCGATCGTGGTCGTCGAGGCTCATCACTACCTGTTCGGCCATCGTGGAGGAGAATAGTTCCCGGACGCTGCCGAGAGCGTCGGCGTTGCCCAGGTCGACGAAGATCACGTGACGGCCGGAGAGGAGCTCGGTGTCGGGGCCGAACATCGGATGCACCGAGGTCACCCTGCAGCCGTGGGACCTGAGCGCCATGAGCCCGGCGCGCAGCGGCGACTTGAGCGAGCCGACGTCGAAGATCACACCGGGCGGGCGGCGCAACGCCAGATCGCGCAGGATCGCATCGGTGACACCGAGCGGGGTCGCAACCACGATGTAGTCGTGCTTGAGATCGCTTCCGCGCCAGTCGCCGATGCGGGCGGCGCCGGCCGCAGCGGGCGCCGGATCCGCGACCTCCACCGCGAAGCCCTGCGAGGCGAGGAAGCTGACGAACCAGCCACCCATCTTGCCGGCGCCGCCGATGACCAGTGCGCGCCGCCCGCTGCCGGTTCCGCGCGCCACGACGCTGGCGTGCTCCTGGGTGGTGAGCGAGCTGCGGATGAGCAGACGCAGCAGCTGCTCGGCGAGCGCCGGCGACACCCCGCGCTGCTCGGCCATGGCGCGCACGCCGAGGATCACTTCGCGCTCGCGCTCGTAATCGCGGGTCGGGCGGCCGGTGGCACGCTTGACCCGCGCGACCTCCTCGCTCACGGCCTTGCGCTCGGCGACCAGCGCGATCAGCTGGCTGTCGATATCGGTCACGCGCCGGCGCAGATCCTCCAGCGTCACGGTCTCGGGCGTCATGGGAAGCGGTGCCTTTGGCGGAAATCCGCCTCCTTTCTATCGGGGCGGGGCGCACCGTGCAAGTCGCCGCTAACCGCCCGCCCTGCCGGCCTGGGCCGGCTGCCACACGCGAATGAAGAAGCGCCGGCCGGCCGGCTGCTCGCCGATCGTCTGGACGCGGATCTGCGCCGTATCGGCATTCCACACGAAGGGCCGCCCGTCGCCAGGGTGTGTCGACCACTCGGGATGCTGCCTGAGGAAGGCCGGGATTTCGGCCGCGGCGATCCTCTGGCGGCGGATCTCGTAACCCGCGCGCACCAGGCGTTGCAGCGCCGCCGCGTCCCAGGCGCGCAGCGGATAGCTCACGCCCGCCGGGGCGGCGATCCCGGCGAGCAGCTTGCCGATCGGGTTGTAGAGGCCCACGGCGCCCCAGGCGGTGGCGCTCGAGTCCGCGAGCCGCCTGTCGCTCGCGATTACGTCCGGTCCCGGGACGATCGCCCGCAGCCGCTCGGCCTGCTGCGCGAACAGGTTGAGCGTCGCGTTGAGCTTGAAGAAGTGCCCGCTGATGGCGGTTCCGAGCCGGGCGAGCCAGCCGCGCTCGACCGGCGCGCGCGCCGGCTGCGGATTCCAGCCGATGGCGTAGAGGTACTCGGTCTGTGCCAGCAGCGCGGCCTGCACGCGAAACTCTCCCGCGAACGCCGTGCCGAGATCGAAGTCGCCGAGCGCGAAGAGCGGCGGCGCGGCCTCGGCATCGCCCGCCGCCGCCGGCAGCTCCGCGTTCGGGTCGGCGATCAGATCGGCGAGCACCAGATAGTCCGACTGCAGATAGGCGAGCGCGAGCATCTTGGATGTCAGCAGACCCTGCCCCGTCAGGACGCGCCGCCACAGGCCGACGTCAGCCAGCAGCTCGGCGAGCGCCTCGCGCTGCTCGCCTGTGGTCCCGCTACGCAGCCGCCGTACCGTCTCCTCGAGGAAGAGATAACGCAGCTGCGTGGGCACGAACACCGTGGGAGCCAGATAGCTCGGCCGCGCCGTCTCGAAGTAGCCCGGCTCCCGCTCGAGCGCCTGGTAGCGCTGGTACAGCTCGGCGTTTTGCGCAATCAGCGACTCGATCTCGGCGTAGTGGGCCGGCACCTCGTCCCACACCGAGCCGGTCAGCGGATGTACAAAGTCCGCACGCCCCCGGAACTGGAGCGGCTGCGGATCCGGGAGCTGCAGGGAATCGAGCGCCTGCGAGGAAGGATCGTGGAGCACGGCGTCGAGCCGCTCGTTGTAGTGCTCGATGCGCGCCTGCCCGAGCGCGACCACCGACTCGCCGGAGGGCGCGGTGAACCCCGCCATGGCGAGGTAGATGTTGTCCTCGGGCTTGAGCGGGTTGGCAGGCGGAGTGAGCAGCGCGCGCGCCTCGGGGGTGAGCGGCTCGTCGCGCCAGTTGACGGCGAACGCCAGCGCGAGCAGCAGCAGCGCGACCAGCACGAGGCTCCCGATCGAGAGCGCGCTCCACCTGAGGATGCGGCCCGCGATGCGCGAGAGCGGTATCATGGGGCGAGCCTACCGTGAGCGAGCACAACGAACTACTCCCCGATCCCCTGCCCGCCGAGCCCCTTGCGGTGGTGGCGCGCTGGCTCGCCGACGCCTGCGCGGCGCGCCGCCAGCCGAACGCCAACGCCATGGTGCTCGCGACCGCGAGCCGCGACGGCCGTCCCTCCGCCCGGGTGGTGCTCTGCAAGGACATCGTGCCGCAGCCGGGATACGTCGTGTTCTACACCAATTACCGCTCCGGCAAGGGCCGGGAGCTCGAGGACAACCCGCGCGCCGCGGTCGTGATGCACTGGGATGCGCTGCAGCGGCAGGTGCGCATCGAAGGCACGGTGGTCACGGCAAGCGCCGCCGAGAGCGATGCGTACTTCGCCTCGCGCTCCTGGGACAAGCGCATCGGCGCCTGGGCCAGTGCGCAAAGCCAGCCGGTAGCCTCGCGGGCAGCGCTCGCGGAGGCGGTGGCGGCCGCGGCGCGGCGCTTTGGCGCCCCCGTGCCGGGCAGCGCCGCTGCCGACCCGAATCTCAGGATCGATATTCCGCGCCCGCCGCACTGGGGCGGCTACCACCTGTGGGCGGACGCCGTGGAGCTATGGGTGGAGGGCGGCGAGGGTCGCATCCACGATCGTGCGCGCTGGAGCCGCGCGCTGTCACCCCGGGCAGGCGGCGATTTCCAGGCGAGCGCATGGCAGGTCACGCGCCTGCAACCCTGATGCAGCGCCGGCAGCCGCGCGCGCGCCCGCCGCGGCGCTGACGCCCGGGCGTGTGGCGCAACATCCGCATTCTGTTCCTGCTGCTGGTGCTCGCAGCGGTGGCCTTGCAGCAGTGGCTCGAACGGGTGCACACCCAGAGCTGGAAGGACACGCTCTGGGTCGGCGTCTACCCGCTGAACGCCGACGGCAGCCGTGCGGCTGAGAGCTACATCGAGGCGCTCTCGCACAAGGACTTCGAGTCCATCGAGACTTTCTGCGCGCGCGAGGCGCGGCACTACGGAGTGCAGCTCGATGAGCCGGTGCACATAGAGCTCTATCCCGAAAGCCGCGAGCTGCCGCCGCAGCTCGCGAGCGGCGCCGGGCTCCTCGGCGTCGTCTGGTGGAGCCTCGAGCTTCGCTGGTATGCGGCGCACGCGGGCAGCGTGCCGGGGCATACGCCCTCCACCATCCGCCTGTTCGTGCTCTATCACGACCCGTCGACGCTCGCGAGCGTGCCCGACTCGCATGGATTGCAGAAGGGGCTGGTCGGTGTCGTACATGCGTTCGCGGCGCGGGAGATGACCGGCAGCAACGACGTCGTGATCGCGCACGAGCTCATGCACACGGTGGGCGCGACCGACAAGTACGACTTCGCCACCGACCAGCCGCTCTACCCGATCGGCTACGCCGCCCCCGATCAGCAGCCGCTCTACCCGCAGCCCGCCGCCGAGATCATGGCGGGGCGGCGCCCGCTGAGCGCTGCGCAGTCCGAGATGCCACGCAGTCTCGCCGACGTGGTGGTGGGACCGGCGACGGCGCTCGAGATCCGATGGACGCGCCCGTAGCGTCCGGCGGTCCGCCCGCCGCGGCGGCGGCACAGCTCGCCGCGTGCGCGCTGAGCGTGCGCGCCGGCACGCGCGAGCTGGTGCGGGAGCTCACGGTCGCCTTCTCTCCCGGGGAGGTAGTGGCGGTGCTCGGCCGCAACGGCTCGGGCAAGACGCTCACGCTGCACACGCTCGCGGGACTGCGCGAACCGGCAGCCGGAGAGGTGCGGCTCGACGGCGTCCCGCTTGCCGAGCTCAGACGCCGTGCGGTGGCACTGCGCTTAGGCCTGCTGCCGCAGGACCTCGAGGACGCCTTCGTCGCCACGGCGATGGAGACGGTGCTCATCGGCCGCCATCCGCACCTGGCGCTGTGGCAGTGGGAGAGCGCCGAGGATGAGCGTCTGGCGCGCGCGGCGCTCGCCGCGGTCGACATGACGGACTTCGGCGCACGCCGCACCGACACCCTCTCGGGCGGCGAGCAGCGGCGCGTGGCGGTCGCGGCACTCCTGGCGCAGCAGCCTTCCATCTACCTGCTGGACGAGCCGACCAATCACCTCGATCCGCACCACCAGCTGGTGGTGCTCGGCCTGTTCCATGAGCTCGCACGCTCCGGTCGCACGGTGATCACGACGCTGCACGATGCGACACTCGCGGCGCGCTTCGCCGACCGGGTGCTGCTGCTGCACGGGGACGGCCGCTGGACGCTCGGGCCGGTCGCCGAGGCGCTCACCGCCGCCTCGCTGAGCGAGCTCTACCTCGCGCCCATGATGGAGCTCGAGCGCGACGGCCGCCGGGTGTTTGTGTCTGTTTGATTTGGCAGGAATCGCCTGCGGCGATTCCTGCGGACCGGCGCCGCAGCTTCGCTCCGGACGTCAGGTCGTCAAGGCCGCGAGCAGCGCGGGGTGCAGCGCACCGTTGGTGGCGAGCACGCTGGTGGTTGCCAGTCCGACGTCGCGCCCCTCGAGATCGGTGCAGGTGCCGCCCGCCTCGCGCACGATCACCACCAGGGCCGCGACGTCGAGGATGCTGACGTCCGACTCGATGACCACGTCGAGTGCGCCGCGCGCCAGCAGGTGGTAATGGACGAAGTCCCCGTAACCGCGCGTGTAGGCGGCACGGGCGATGAGCTCCCCGTAGCGCAGCCAGCGGGGCGAGCGTGCCAGGCTGCGCAGATTCCCGGCGGAGATGGCCGCGTCGGCGACCGATCTGACGGCGCTCACGCGCAGCGGGCGCTCGTTGAGGAA
>JASHVF010000003.1 GCA_030039615.1 Gammaproteobacteria bacterium
GTCTACGACAGCATGAAGGCGGGCTTCGAGCGCACCGCCAACCGGCTGCGCGCCGAGGGCGATAGTGCCAATGCCACCATCGAGGCGACCGCCGACCGGCGCCAGACCGAGATCGTCGCCGACGCCGAGAAGGATGCGCTGCGCATCCGCGGCGAAGCCGACGCCGCGGCGACTCTGATCTACGCGCGCGCCTTCGAGAGGGATCCGGAGTTCTATGCGTTCTACCGCAGCCTGCAGGCCTACCAGCACTCCCTCGGCAGGGACGGGGACCTGCTGGTGTTGACTCCGGATGGCGAGTTCTTCAAGTACCTGAAGGACCCGGATAAGCGCCGCGGCGCGAAGTGAAGCCGGCGGCGTGAATCTCTCCGACCTGGCGGCCGCGTTCGGCCTGTTCCTCGTGTTCGAAGGCATCGCCCCGTTCGTCAACCCGCAGGGCGTGAAGCGCGCGTTCGCGCGGCTGCTGGAGGTGCGCGACCGCGAGTTGCGCGTCGCGGGCTTAGGTTCCATGCTGGTCGGCGTGCTGATCCTGTTCCTCGCGCGGTAGGCATCCATGGGCAGATTCGTGGTCGTCATCGGCACCCAGTGGGGCGATGAAGGCAAGGGCAAGGTGGTCGACCTGCTCACCGAGCGCGCCGCGGCGGTGGCGCGCTTTCAGGGCGGGCACAACGCCGGTCATACCCTGGTGATCGGCGGCAGGAAGACCATCCTGTCGCTGATCCCTTCCGGCATCCTGCGCGCGGGCGTGCGCTGCTTCATCGGCAACGGCGTGGTGCTGTCGCTCGAGGCATTGCTCAGCGAGAGCGACATGCTGGTCGGGCAGGGCGTGCCGGTGTTCGAACGGCTGCGCGTCTCGCCCCAGTGCCCGCTGATCCTGCCGTCGCACGTGCTGCTCGATCAGGCGCGCGAGCGCGCGCGCGGCGCCAACGCCATCGGTACGACCGGACGCGGCATCGGACCGGCGTACGAGGACAAGGTCGCGCGCCGCGCGGTGCGCGTCGCCGATCTCTTCCAGCGCGACCGCTTCGCCGCCAAGCTGGGCGAAGTGCTCGACTTCCACAACTTCCTGCTGCAGCAGTACTACCGCCTGGCCCCGGTGGACTTCCAGAAGACTCTCGATGCGCAGCTGGCGATGGGCGAGCGCCTCGCGCCGCTGGTGACGGACGTGACGCGCGCACTCGAGGAGCTGCGGACCGGCAGCGCCAATGTGCTGTTCGAGGGCGCGCAGGGCGCCATGCTCGACGTCGATCTGGGCACCTATCCGTTCGTCACTTCCTCCAACACCACCGCGGGGTTCGCCGCGACCGGCACGGGCCTGGGTCCGCGCGCCTTCGACGGCGTGCTCGGCATCGTCAAGGCCTACACCACCCGGGTGGGCGCCGGGCCCTTCCCGACCGAGCTCTTCGATGAGTACGGTGAGCACCTGTCGCGCGTCGGGCACGAGTTCGGCTCGGTCACCGGCCGGCGGCGGCGCTGCGGCTGGTTCGACACGGTGGCGTTGCAGCGTGCCATCGTCAACTCGAGCGTCTCGGGCCTGTGCGTCACCAAGCTCGACGTGCTCGACGGGCTCGACACCATCCGCATCGGCGTCGGCTACCGCATCGATGGCACGGTCTCGCCCGAGCCGCCGCTCACCGTCGAGGGCTACGCGGGTCTCGAGCCGGTGTACGAGGAGCTGCCCGGCTGGAGCGAGTCGACCGTCGGAATCACCGAATACGCCGCGCTCCCCGGCAACGCGCGCCGCTATCTCGAGCGGCTCGCCGCGCTCGTCAAGGTGCCGCTCGACATGATCTCCACCGGGCCGGAGCGCGAGCAGACGATCGTGCTGCGGCATCCATTCGGTGACTGAGCCGCCCGCTCCGTCCGTGGCGCGCGCCACGCCGGCGGCGCGTGTGGCGCTCGCGCTCATCATCCTCGGGGCCTGCGGCCTCGTGGCGAGTACCTGGCACGTGTTCTTCGCGACCTGGGACGAGCCCGAGCATCTGGCCGCCGGAGTCGAGCTGCTCGACCGCGGCTATTACGAATACGACACCGAGCACCCGCCGATCGCGCGCGTGCTGCTCGCGCTCGGGCCGTACCTGGCCGGCGCGCACTCCTACGGCACTCCGCCGCCGAGCGGCGTGAGCGAGGGGGAGGACATCCTCTACCGCGACGGCAAGTACGATCTCTATCTGACTCTGGCCCGCGCCGGTGCGCTGCCGTTCCTCGCGCTGCTGCTGTTCGTGACGTGGCTGTGGGCGCGACGCATGCTGGCCGGCGAGGGCGCGGCGCTGCTCGCGGTGATCCTGCTGCTCTCGGTACCGCCGATACTCGGTCACGCCGGCGTCGCTGCGCTCGATGTGCCGGCGGCCGGTACCATCCTGCTCGCGCTCTACACGCTCGATCGCTGGCTCGACACGCCGAGCTGGTACACGGCCTTGTTGTTCGGGCTGGCGAGCGGGCTTGCCGTGGGGACCAAGTTCTCGGCCGTGCCGTACATCGGGATGTCGCTGCTGGCGCTCGCGCTCACGCACTGGCTGCTGCGGGCGCGCGCCCCGCCCACGGTGCGGACCGCTCCCTGGGGCGTGCGGGCGGCGGAGCTCGCGCTGGTCGCGGCAGCGGCGCTCGTGCCGCTCTTCATCGCCTACGGCATCCGCGCGCCCAACGAGGCGCGGGTCGCCATCCGCTTCAACTGGGCGGTGTCCTACCTGCTGCAGCAGCCGGGTTTCGATCATGGCCTGGGAGTGCTGCTCTCGCACCTGTGGCTGCCGCGCGAGATGCAGGACCTGGTGAACGGCATCGTGGCCGTCAAGGCGCATAACGACGGCGGCCATCTGTCGTACCTCCTGGGAGAGGTGCGCACCATGGGGTGGTGGTACTTCTACCTGGTCGCGCTCGCCGTAAAGACGCCGCTGCCGATGCTCGCCGCCGGCACCACGGGCATCGCCTGGCTGGCGCGCGAGGGCTGGCGCAGCGGCGACAACTGGCGCATCACGCCGGCGGTGCTGTTCGTCGCGATCCTGGTGTTCGCGAGCGGCTTCAGCCACATCAACATCGGCATTCGCCACGTGCTGATCCTCTACCCGCTGCTGGCGCTCGGGGCTGCGTGGGTGGTGACGCGGACCTGGGCGGCGCTGCGCCGCATGCCGAACCGGCGCAGCGCCGCGCTCGGCACCTTCGCGCTGGCTGCGGCGCTGACCTGGCAGCTGAGCACACTCTGGACCGCGTGGCCCGACTACCTCGCCTGGTTCAACGAGACCGTCACTCACCCCGAGCGGGTGCTGGTCGACTCCGATCTCGACTGGGGCCAGGATCTGCGCCGCCTCGAGCGGCGCTCGCGCGAGCTTGCAATCCCGCGCCTGAGCCTCGCCTATCGCGGCACCGCCGACCTGACACGCGAGCCGCTGCCGCCGTTCGTCAATCTTCCCCCGCACCAGCCGACGACCGGCTGGGTCGCCATCTCGCAGCTGGCACGCACGCGCAACCCCAGCGACTACGCCTGGCTCGACGCCTACCAGCCCGTCGAGCACATCGGCAAGACCATCGATCTCTACTACATTCCCTAGCGGACACGCTTCAAGACGACGTGCGTCGCGCGCTCACCGGCGCGGTATTCCGTACAGCCGTAGCCGAGCCTGACGAGATCGATGTCGCCGAGCAGGCGTTCGCCCGAGCCGAGCAGCAGCGGGCATATCGCCAGATAGAGCGCGTCGACGAGTCCGGCGCGCACATACTGCTGCACGGTGGCGATGCCTCCGATGCAGATGTCCCTGCCGCTCGCGGCAGCCCGGGCTCTCTCGAGGGCGCGCTCGATGCCTTCGGTCACGAAATGGAACGTCGTTCCGCCCTGCAGCGGCAGCGCTGCGCGCGGGTAGTGGGTCAGCACGAACGCGGGCGCGCGAAACGGCGGCGTGTCTCCCCACCAACCCCTCCAGGAGTCGTCAGGCCACGGTCCGCGAACGGGTCCGAACATATTTCTGCCGAGTATCCAGGCGCCCACGTTCTCAAAGCTGCGGGCGAAGCACGCGTCATCGATCCCGGTCGTTCCTCCATCCTTACGGTCGACGCCCTCGACCGTCCAGTCCTTACCGAGGATCTGCTGGAATGTCCGCGTGGCGAACGCCCATTCGCCGAGCGCCAGCCCGCCGATGCCCTGCGGATTCTCACGGCTCTGCCGCGGGCCGGCACCGAATCCGTCGACCGAAATCGATGCGTGCACTCTGACCTTGGACATGCTGGCCTCCCGAATGCCTCGAGCCTGCACTACCTCTGCATGCTCAGCGCGCCGAGCAGCTCTGCCACGATTGCCTCGGGAGCGTCCTCCTGAAGCAGGTGACCCGCGGCAGGCACGGTGCGCAAGCGCGCCCCCGGCATTCGGGCGGCGAGCTCACGCCCGCGCTCGAGCGGGATCCAGCTGTCCTGCTCGCCCCAGAGGATCGTGACCGGGCAGCGAATCTCGCCGTAGCGCGCCTCGATCTCGTCCGTATAGCGCTGATCCATCTGCGCGATCTGTCGGTAGAAGGCGGCCTGCCCGGTCGGGCCGATCCACGGGTCGAGGTACAGCTGCAGCTCGTCCCGGGACAGCGTGCGCAAAGCCGCGCCGGCGATGTAGGCCGGCAGAATGGCAGCGTGGATGTAAGGCGGCAGGCCTGCGAAGGCCGCCTGGTGCTCGCGCACGTGGCGCACGAACGGCGAGCCCCACGGTGCGAGCGCGACGGGATCGATGAGGGTGAGAGAGCGGTAGTCGCAGCCATGGAGCAGATACGCGCGCAACGCAGTGCAGCCGCCGAAGTCGTGCGCGACCACATCGGGCCGCGACAGCCGCAGATGCCCGAGCAGGCCCGCGAACACACGCCCCTGGACGGCCAGTGAGACATCCTGGCCAGGCCGCATCTCGGAGCGGCCATAGCCGAGGAGATCGAAATAGAACACGCGGCGGTACGCGGTCAGGTGCGGGGCGATGCGGCGCCAGACGATTGAAGAGAAAGGCGTGCCGTGCAGCAGGACCAGCGCCGGCTTGTCGGCCTCGCCGAGACTGCCATAGCGAACCGCCTGGCCTTCGAAGCTGAAGGTCTCGGGCAGACTCCAGGCGGTATGCGCTTCGCTCGACACGGGCCCGTGCTCGTTCTTCCGCGCGGCTACGTTGCTGGCTGCTGGCGCAATCGCGTGATGCGCACCAGAGGCGTGGGGTGCGAATAGTAGAACGCCGCGTACCAGGGATCGGGCGTCAGGGTGCTGGCATTGTCGCGGTGCAGCTTCACCAGCGCGCTCGCGAGCTCCGCGGCACTCGCGTGGCGGCTTGCGAAGGCATCGGCCTCGAACTCATGCCGACGCGACCAGGCCGAGCCGAGCGGCGTGAGAAAGAAGGTGAACGCCGGCACCGCCAGCACGAACAGCAGCAGCGCTG
Source organism: Gammaproteobacteria bacterium (assembly GCA_030039615.1). Lineage (GTDB taxonomy): Bacteria > Pseudomonadota > Gammaproteobacteria > Steroidobacterales > Steroidobacteraceae > 13-2-20CM-66-19. The sequence continues at coordinate 5,384 of JASHVF010000003.1, forward strand.
CGTGCGTCGAGGGTGTCGGCACGCCGAGCGCGCGGTAGAAGCCGCTTTGCCTTGCCAGCCAGCCGAGCAGCGCCAGGCCCACGAACACCGCCGCCACCGACACCAGCAGCCGCTGCCGCACGTGCTTCAGGCGGAAATGTCCGAGCTCGTGCGCCAGCACCGCTTCCACCTCGGCGGCCCCGAGCGTGCCGAGCAGCGTATCGAAGAACACGATGCGCTTGTGGCGGCCGATGCCGGTGAAGTAGGCGTTGCCGTGGCTCGAGCGCCGCGAGCTGTCGACCACGAACACGCCTCTCGAAGTGAATCCGCAGCGCTCGAGCAGCGCCTCGATGCGTGCCTTGAGCGCCTGGTCCGCAAGCGGCGAGAAGCGGTTGAAGAGCGGCGCGATGAACGCCGGCCACGCCCACGCCATCACCAGCATGACCGCGAGCCACAGGCCCCAGG
>JASHVF010000376.1 GCA_030039615.1 Gammaproteobacteria bacterium
GCTGCAGCCGCTCGCCGGGCGGCCGATTCTCGCGCACGTCATCGATACCGCGCGCGCGCTCGAGCCGGCCGCGATCCACGTGGTCTACGGGCACGGGGGCGAGAGCGTACGCGCCGCCTTCCCCGGCCAGCCGATCAACTGGACGCTCCAGGCGCAGCGCCGCGGCACTGGCCACGCGCTGCTGCAGGCTATGCCGCACATCCCGGACGATCACCAGGTGCTGGTGCTATACGGCGACGTGCCGCTCATCCGTCGCGCCACCCTCCTCGACCTGCTGTGCGGCGCGCGCGCCGAGGTGGGCCTCCTCACCATGCGCACCGACGACGCGGCCGGCTACGGGCGCATCGTGCGCGACCGCCGCGGCAGCGTCCGGCGCATCGTCGAGGAGAAGGATGCGAGCCGCACGCAGCTTGCGATTCGCGAATGCAACACCGGCGTGCTGTCAGCACCCGCGCATCTGCTGCGTACGTGGCTCGAGCGGCTCACCCCGGACAACTCCCAGGGGGAGTACTACCTGACCGACGTCATTGCGCTCGCAGTCACGCAGCGCATCCCGGTGAGGCCCGTGGTGGCTGCGCTCGCGACCGAGGTGCTCGGAATCAACGACAAGGTACAGCTGGCCGCAGCCGAGGCTGCGCTGCGCACGCAGGCGGCCCGCGAGCTGATGCTCGCCGGAGTTACGGTGGCCGATCCCGGGCGGCTCGACGTGCGCGGCACGGTGAGCTGCGGCCGGGACGTGTTCGTGGACGTCAATGTCGTGTTCGAGGGCAAGGTGGCGCTCGGTGACGGCGTGCGCATCGGCCCCGGCTGCCTCGTTCGCAACAGCGAGATCGGCGCGGGCACGGAAGTGTTCGCGCACTGCGTGATCGACGCGGCGATCATCGGCGAGAACTGCAACATCGGGCCGTTCGCGCGCCTTAGGCCGAACGCAACGCTCGCACGCGAGGTGCACATCGGCAACTTCGTCGAGGTGAAAAACTCGCAGCTCGGCGCTGGCTCCAAGGCCAACCACCTGGCTTACGTCGGCGATGCATCAGTCGGCGCGCGCGTCAACATCGGCGCCGGCACGATCGTCGCCAACTACGATGGCGCGAACAAAAACCGCACGGTCATCGAGGACGACGTGCATACCGGCAGCAACAGCGTGCTGGTGGCTCCCATCATCGTCGGCGCCGGGGCCACCATCGGCGCGGGCTCGACCGTGACGCGCGCCGTGCCGGCCGGCAAGCTTACCGTGGCGCGTGCGCGGCAGACGACGATCGAAGGCTGGCGGCGTCCGCTGAAAGAAAAGAAGTAAACAGCTGCAACCTGTTTGTAGCACTCGTTCGCTACCGTTTGGCGCCTTCCGATAGAAAACGCGCCACCAGGTGAGGGTCCCATGAGTGCGTCGGAACTTCAACGAGCCGAGTGGCTCGATCCGCAATTCTGGGATCGGCTCGATCGACTCGAGAGCCATCACAGGAGGATTCAATCTGAACATAATGAGGCTCGCCGCGGCCTTGAGCGACTCGCCCCGAACAAATCCGAGGAGCTCCGACAGGCCTGGGAGCGCTACTGCGACGTGATCACGGAGCTCGACCGTACCGCCGCCGAATTCGAAGTGCTGCGCTCGGGCGCCGAGTGAAGCCGACGGGGCCACGCCAGCGGGTTCTCTCGCGTCGCGCGATCTGCGAGCTCGGCATACTCGAGGCTAGCGTGCAGGAGCTGGGGTCGCACCGCAGCGCAGCGCTGCGACTCTTTATTGCGAGCCGTGAGGCCACAACGCCGCTCGCGCAACGCGAGTTCTGGCTGGAGTTCTCCTGGATCGACCAGGAGTACCGTGCCGCGGTGCGCAGGCTTGCGCAATTCTGCGCCGAGCACAGTCGGCGCTGACACGGACTGCGCGCGATCCTATAATGCCCCCGCTGCCTTCCCCGGGTCGCGTACGCCCGAAATATCGTTAGCTTCCAGAGGATTGCATGAGCAAACGCGCCCTGATCACGGGCATTACCGGTCAGGACGGTGCCTATCTGGCCGAGTTCCTGCTGCAGAAAGGCTACGAGGTGCACGGCATCAAACGACGCGCCTCGCTTTTCAATACCGATCGCATCGATCACCTCTACGAGGATCCCCATACGCCGGACGTGCGCTTGAAGCTGCACTACGGCGATTTGACCGATGCGACCAACATGCTGCGCATCGTTCAGCAAGTCCAGCCGGACGAGATCTATAACCTGGCCGCCCAGAGCCACGTGCAGGTGTCGTTCGAGACGCCGGAGTACACCGCAAACGCCGATGCGCTTGGCACCCTGCGTTTGCTCGAGGCGATACGCATCCTGCGCCTCGAGGGACGGACGCGCTTCTACCAGGCCTCGACTTCCGAGATGTTTGGCCTAGTTGCCGAGACTCCGCAGACCGAGCGCACGCCATTCCACCCGCGTTCCCCCTACGGCGTGGCCAAGCTCTACGGACACTGGATTACGATCAACTACCGCGAGGCATATGGACTCTTTGCGTGCAGCGGCATCCTTTTCAACCACGAGTCCCCGATCCGAGGTGAGACGTTCGTCTCGCGCAAGATCACCCGGGGCCTGACGCGCGTGAGCCTCGGCCTGCAGGACTGCATCTTTCTCGGCAATCTTGGGGCGCGGCGCGACTGGGGTCACGCGCGCGACTACGTCGAGGCACAGTGGCTGATGCTGCAGCAGGAGCGGCCACATGACTACGTAATCGCGACCGGTCGCCAGCACTCGGTACGAGAATTCGTGGAAAGTACCGCGGCAGTCCTCCAGATGCGCCTCGAATGGCGCGGCAAGGGGCTGGACGAGATCGCTGTGAACCGTCAGACCGGCCAGACCGTGGTGCGCATCGACCCCCGCTATTTACGGCCCGCCGAAGTGGACACACTGCTCGGCGATGCTTCGCGCGCGCGCGCTGAGTTGGGCTGGGCGCCGCGGGTCAGCTTCGAGGAGCTGGTCCGCGAGATGGTCGAGTCGGACCTCGCGCTGGCGCGGCGTGACGCGCTGGTGAGGCGCGAGGGTTACCGCGTGGTGCAGGCGCGCGATTAGCTCGTCTCCTAGCGTCTCCATGAGGCCTGACAGCCGCATCTATATCGCTGGTCACCGCGGACTGGTCGGCTCGGCGATTCGCCGCGCTTGCACCACGCGCGGCTTCACCCAACTGCTGCTGCGCGAGCGCGCGCGACTCGATCTGCGCGACCCGGCCGCGGTCCACCAATTCTTCACTACCGAGCGGCCCGAGTATGTTTTTCTGGCCGCCGCGCTGGTCGGCGGCATTCACGCCAACGACTCGCGACCGGCGGAATTCATTCGCGACAACCTACTGATCCAGGCGAACGTCATCGACGCAGCGTTCCGTCACGGAGCACGCAAGCTCCTGTTCCTCGGCTCGAGCTGCATCTATCCGAAACTTGCGCCGCAGCCGCTGCGCGAGGAATCCCTGCTCACCGGTCCACTCGAGCCGACCAACGAGTGGTATGCGATTGCCAAACTCGCCGGGCTCAAGATGTGTCAGGCGTACCGCCGCCAATACGGCTTCGAGGCGATCACGCTGCTGCCAACCAATCTCTACGGGCCGGAGGACAACTTCGATCTCGAAAGCTCGCATGTGCTGCCAGCCCTCATCCGCAAGATCGCCGTCGCGCAGGCAACTGCCGCCGAGCGGGTCACCTTGTGGGGAAGCGGCACGCCGCGTCGCGAGTTCCTGTTTGTCGACGACCTGGCGGACGCGTGCCTGTTCCTCATGGAGCACTATCACGACGAGCAGCCGATCAACGTCGGCTGGGGGATCGACCTCTCGATCCGCGAGCTGGCGGAGCTCATCGCCGCAGTGGTGGGCTTCCGGGGAGCTTTTGACCTCGACGCCTCGCGTCCCGATGGCACGCCGCGCAAAGTCCTCGATGTCTCACGCCTCAGCGCACTCGGCTGGCGGCCGCACGTGCCGCTGCGCGTCGGGATTGAGATCACCTACGACTGGTACCGGCGCAACGCCGCATCCAACCCGGCGGTCAGCACCGCGCCCTGAGTCACGGCCAGGGCAAAAGCCGATTTACCGGGAGCCAGGGATAGCGCTCCTCTGCGGCGCAATGCTGCGTCGTTTTTCGCGATATTGATTCGCGGCATCGGACCGAAGCGCCACTGAGCTTCGTCTGACGCCCGACGTTTGTCGGGCGTCGCCCACGCGCGAGCTGTCAACGGCGCTCGCGCCTCCTCCAACGCGCGCGGGCGGGGCCCGCGGCCGCAACTCCGAACAGGGCTTCAGCACGTTGCGCTGCGCAATCCGAGTCACTTCACAAGCTATCGGCGGCGCAGATGTCATCGAACCAACAACGAACTGAAATACTTGGGCGCTACGGTGTTATGGAAACTCCACCCACCCCACGCTGACAATGGGAGGACATCCAAGTGGTCGAAGGTCGAAAAAGGGCGGTGAGCATCCGCATGAGCGTCGCGGATGTGAGGCGAATCAAGAAGTTGGCGCAGCGTCTCAACGTCCGTGATTCGGACGTCATACGCTTCGCGATAAAGACGATGCTAGGACGCCTGATGCCGCTTTACGAGCCCGAGGCACGGGGGCGGAACCTGGTCCCGGTACTGGTCGAGGCGGGGGTCGACTTCCTGCGATTCTTCGATCTCGATACGGCGCGGCTCGACGCGCTCATCAACAGCGAGGTCGACCCTGAGAAGAGGGTGTCACGAGAGGACCTCGCGCTGATCGCGCTCGCGGGGATTCAGGAGCCCTACGCCGCGCTCAAGCTGAGCGAGCTCAGCGACTCGGATGGCGCGCCGCCGACCAGCGATGTCTCGAGCTCGATTCGCCAATACCTGTACCAGAAGTACGTCTATCGCAGCAGCTCGGAGGCGGAGGTACCCCCGCCGTTGCGCTTCGCGCTGGCAGGAGCACGCCATGAATAACGCAGGCTATGCAGGCACCCTGGGCACCTCAATCATACGGATGGATCTGGCCGAGGAGTCGCGCCCGGCAACGCGACCACAACGCGCCTGGCGACGGGCGGGCAGGCGCGCGTGGGGACTCGCGTGTGGAGTCATCTTCGTCGCCATGCGGTCAGCGATCTACCTCGTCGTCCTGCCGTTTGCCGCGCTCGTCTGTCTTGCGGGCGCCGCGCTTTATGCAATCCAGGCGGCTGCGGGCGGCAGCAATGGCTGAGCCTCGCCGCCGCGAGGTCGCGGTCGCGGCTGCGGCAGCAGTGGGGCTGGTCCTGGGTCTCGCTCTGGCGCCCCGACCGGCACGCGCCGACAGCATCACCGCCGAGACCGTACTGCTCCAGCAGTCGACGCTGGTCATCAACCAGCAGTCGAACGTCTACGCGTTCACCGCTCCGGGCCCAGGTACGTTGACCGTCAACGTCGAGGATCTCCTCTGGCCGGCTCCCCTGTTGAGCCTGAGCTTTTCTCTGGATTCCGCCAACAAAGTGCTCGGCTGGGTGGGTTCTGCGGGTGAGCTCACTCTGGCAGTCGGCCAGGGAGGTACTTACTACGCAGACGTGAATGGACAAGCAGGCAGCTCGCTCGACCTCGGCCTCTACTCGCTGCAGGTCGATTATTGCCCACCGAGTACGCCGGTGCCGCTGCCGGCGGCACTAGTTCTGCTATTGTCCGGCTTAGGGGCTGTCGGGGGCGTGCGTCTCATCCGCGCGCGCAATGAAAGCGTCACGTATGGCGCTTAGTATGACATCTATCTAACAAAGCTCCGACAACAGGCCTCCTTTTCATGATGGCATGGCGCGCCGCGCTTGGCGGCTTCGTTTGCCTGTTGGCTGCATCGGGCCCAGCCGCGACGGCGGCTGAGCGTGCAGACGACAAGCCAGCAGCTTCCGAGTTGCAATACCGCCTGCAACCGGGCGACGTCCTGCTGATCTCGGTCTGGAAGGAGAAGGATCTCGACACCGAGGCGCTGGTACGGCCCGATGGAGGGCTGTCATTTCCGCTGGTCGGAGACCTCGATGCAGCCGGACGAACCGTTGCGGAAGTTCGCGCCACGCTGACGCAGCGCCTCAAGCCCTTCATTCCAGACCCCGTCGTGACCGTGCAGATCAAGCTGATCGGCGGCAATCACATTTATGTCATCGGCAAGGTGAACAAGCCCGGCGATTTCCCGTTCAGCACGCCGGTTGACGTTATGCAGGCACTCTCCATGGCAGGCGGAACGACACCCTTCGCCTCCCTCAACGAGATCGTCATCTTGCGTCGCCACAATGGTCAAGAGCAGGTTTTGCGCTTCCGGTATGCGGAGGTGATCCGGGGCAGGAGCCTCGGGCAGAACGTGGTGCTGCAAAGTGGCGATACGGTGGTTGTTCCCTGACCTACGGCCGTGAGATATCCATGGGGTCCAGCACCGCTCAGCACGTTGTTAATCGCCGGCGCGCTCGCCGCTTCGCCTTGGGCGCGGGCGGCAGAGTGGTCCTGGGCGCCCACTTTTACCTTCTGGCTGGATCACGACTCGAATCGCTATGTGGCACCCGGCGGCGAACCGAGCGAAGGGCTGGGCATGGGTCTTGATGTGCAGTTGCAGTACGCCACCGAGCGGTTCACGCTGACGCTGCACCCACAGGCGCAGCT
>JASHVF010000377.1 GCA_030039615.1 Gammaproteobacteria bacterium
TGCAGGTCGGGGCGGCGCACGACCACGCCGCGGCGGAACAGATTCTGTCGAAGCTGCGCGCGCAGGGTCACAACGGCTCGGTCGTGCCGCGCTAGCGGCCCGCGGGTGCGACGCAGCGCTCGGCAGCGGCGCGCATGCTCTGGTACGATCCGCGCCGCGCGGAATGCGCGCGGAGATTCCGGGCCGCAATGACAACCACCGACTATCTGATCATCGCCGCCATCCTCGTCTGCGCGCTGGTGGGCGCGGCGCGCGGCTTCCTGCGCGAGGTGATCGCACTGGTCACGTGGATCGTCGCGCTGTTGCTCGCCTGGCATTTCGCGGCGTCGATCGAGCCGCACCTCGGGGGACTTCTGGCCGGAGCGCTGGTCAAGCCCTGGGTGGCGCGCCTCGTCGTCCTGCTGCTGGTGCTGCTGGCGGGCGCGCTGATCGGCGCGCTGGCCGAGCAGTTCGTCCGGCTGTCGATCTTCAGCGGCATGGATCGTCTCGGTGGCTTCGCTTTCGGCGTGCTGCGCGGATTCCTGCTGTTCGGCATCTTCGTGATGTTCGGCCAGCTCGTACACCTCGACCGCGAGCACTGGTGGCGCGATTCGCATCTCATACCGACCGGCGAATCGGTCGCCAACGCGGTGCGCTTCCTGGTCGGGGAGGGCGGCGTGCCCCACAGCCGCGACATCCAGGTATGAGGAGTTAGACTCAAGGCCATGTGCGGCATCGTCGGCATCGTCGGCACGAGCGCGGTCAACCAGCGTCTCTACGACGCCCTCACCGTGCTGCAGCATCGCGGCCAGGACGCCGCCGGCATCGCCACCTCGGGCGAGGGCGGGCTGTGCGTGCGCAAGGGCAGCGGCCTGGTGCGCGACGTGTTCCAGCAGCACCACATGGTCGAGCTCAAGGGCAACGCCGGCATCGGCCACGTGCGTTACCCCACCGCCGGCTGCGACAGCGCTTCCGAAGCGCAGCCCTTCTACGTGAACGCGCCCTACGGCATCTGCCTCGGACACAACGGCAATCTCACCAACGCAGCCGAGCTTGCCGAGATCCTGATCCGCGAGGATCGCCGCCACCTCAATACGACATCCGATTCCGAGGTGCTGCTCAACGTGTTTGCCTCGGAGCTGCAGCGCGTGGGCACGGCGCGCATCACGCCGGCGGACGTGTTTGCGGCGGTGAGCGCGGTGTATCGCCGCTGCCGCGGCGGCTACGCGGTGCTCGCCATGGTCATCGGGCACGGCATCCTCGGGTTCCGCGACCCGAACGGCATCCGCCCGCTGGTGCTGGGCGAGCGCCGCACGGCGCGCGGCACGGAATGGATGCTGGCTTCCGAGAGCGTGGCGCTCGACAGCCTGTCGTTCCGTCTGGTGCGCGACGTGGCGCCGGGCGAAGCGGTATTCATCGATGAGGCCGGGCGGCTGCACGCGCAGCAGTGCGTCGCCACGCAGCATCACACGCCGTGCATCTTCGAGTACGTGTACTTCGCGCGCCCCGACTCCAAGATCGACAACATCTCCGTGTACCGCGCGCGCATGCGCATGGGCGACCGCCTGGCGGACAAGATCCTGCGCGAGCGGCCGAGCCACGACATCGACGTCGTCATTCCCATCCCGGACACGAGCCGCACCAGCGCGCTGCAACTGGCGCAGCGCCTCGGCGTCAAATACCGCGAAGGCTTCATCAAGAACCGCTACATCGGCCGCACCTTCATCATGCCCGGGCAGGAGGAGCGCGAGAAGTCGGTGCACCGCAAGCTGAACGCCATCGATCTCGAGTTCCGCGGCAAGACGGTACTGTTGGTCGATGACTCGATCGTGCGCGGCACGACCTCGGCGCAGATCATCGAGCTGGCGCGCGAGGCCGGCGCGGCCAAGGTGTATTTCGCCTCGGCGGCCCCGCCGGTGCGTTTCCCGAACGTCTACGGGATCGACATGCCGGCGGTGAGCGAGCTGGTGGCGAGCGGGCGCACGGTAGAGGAGGTCTCGGCTCTCATCGGCGCCGACTGGCTCGTGTATCAGGACCTCGACGACCTGATCGCCGCCTGCAAGCACGAGGATGCGCGCATCGCGGAATTCGACACCTCGTGCTTCTCCGGCGTCTACGTGACGGGCGACGTGACGCCCGAATACCTCGAACGGCTGCAGGACGAGCGCTCCGATGCGGCCAAGCTGGCACGCCGCGAGCGACGCAAGCTCAAAGTGGTGCGCGGGAGCTGAAAGCCACCCCGGAAAATTGCGCCTGCTACGCCGCGTGAGCGACAACCCTTCAGCAAGACGCGCAGTTTCCCGGGGGCCCGGCTTGCTTCAGTCGGGCGATCCGCGGCGCGGGCTGCTGCTGGAATTGCTGCAGGCGGCGCTGCGGCGCGTCGACGGCCGGCGCTGCGTGCGCGAGGCGCTGCGCGCTGCCCCGGACGCCGGCGGCGCCCCGGTGTGGATCGCCGCGGTCGGCAAGGCAGCACCTGCCATGGCGCTCGGCGCCTACGATGCGCTCGGCAGCAGTATCTCCCGGTCGCTGATCATCACCCGCGAAGGACACGCGCCGCCCGAGCTGCTGAGCCTGCCCGGCGCCGAGGTGATTACCGGCTCGCACCCCGTTCCCGATGAGCGCTCGCTCGCCGCCGGCGAGTGGCTGCTCGAGTGGGTGGACGCCCTGCCGCCCGAGGTCGAGCCACTCTTCCTCGTCTCCGGCGGCGCCTCGAGCCTCGTCGAAGTGCTGCGCGAGGGGCTCACGCTCGCGGACCTCGAGGCCTTCACGACGCGTGAGCTCGCGGCCGGAACCGCCATCGCGGCGCTCAACGCGCAGCGCATTGCGCTCTCACGCATCAAGGGCGGTCGGCTCACGGCGCGCCTCGGCGGGCGCAGCGCGCGCGCATTGTTCGTCTCCGACGTACCGGGCGACGATCCGGCGCTCATCGGCTCGGGGCTTCTCGGGCCCGCGAGCGAGGGGCCGGATCGTGTCACGCGCAGCGTGATCGCCTCGGTCGAGCACGCGGTGGCGGCTGCCGCGGCGGCGGCGCGCTCACTCGGCCTCAGCGCGCACACGGCCGGGCGGCGCTTCGACGAGGACGCGGTGCGGCTCGCGGCGCGCTGTGCCCATGAGCTGCGCCTCTCGCCGAGCGCGGTCTGTGTGTGGGGCGGGGAATCGACGGTGCAGCTGCCGCGCCATCCGGGCAGGGGTGGACGCAATCAGCACCTGGCGCTCGCCGCCGCGCGGCTCATCGCCGGCCAGGGCGATCTCATGCTGCTCGCTGCCGGCACCGACGGCACCGACGGGGTCACCGAGGACGCCGGGGCGCTGGTCGACGCCGAGAGCTGCGCACGCGTCGCGCTCGCCGGCATGGACGTGGACCGCTGCCTGGCGACCGCCGACTCCGCCGCGGCGCTCGCGGCGAGCGGGGATCTGGTGCACACCGGCCCCACCGGCACCAACGTCGGCGACCTGGTGATCGGGCTCAAGCTGACCCGGGAGGAAGCCGCGGGGCTGCCGCTCGGCGCCGTAGCCGCGCGCGCACCGCGCGTGCTGTAATCGCGCCCCCATGCGGGTGCTGTTGATCGAGGAAGACGCGCGCCGCTGCGCGCAGGTTCGCGAGCGCCTCACGGCGTGGCGGCCACAGGCGCGCCTCACGGTGCACAACCCGGTGTCGGAGGGTGCGCTCGCCCCGGAGTTCCTCGCCCAGGGCTACGACGCCGTATTGCTCGCCGACCGATGGCCGGGCGGCCGCGGTCTCGCG
>JASHVF010000378.1 GCA_030039615.1 Gammaproteobacteria bacterium
CGCGAAGTCGACGCTGGTGGTCGCCGGGACCGTCTGCACGACGGTGCCGTCGGCCGCCGTCAGCGACAGCGACGTCACGTTCACCATGTAGGTGAGGAAGTCGCCCGGCTGGTCGGTGAGCGTGATCAGCGCCACGCCGTTGGTCGAGCCGGTGCTGGAGCCCGAGCTGGAGCTGCTCATCGAGCCGCCGCCGCCGCTGCAGGCGGCGAGCAGCAGTCCACAGCCGCAGGCGGCAATGGCGAGCAGTCGCAGAGAGAATTTACGCGCCGCGGTGCGAGCGCGTGCGCTCAGGTCGTATACGTTCATTTTGGCAACTCCGGTATCCCCGGGGCGTTATTTAGTCTCCCGCGCCATCCAACACAACCTGTCGCCCGCGCCCGACATTCCGCGCACTGTTAAATCGCGTCGCTACATTTTGTAACTCGCTGGTGGTAGGGAGCGCCCGCAGCGCGCGCCGCCCTGCGAGGCTTCAGCTGCCGCGGCGGTCGATGACGTGGCGCGCCTTGCCCTGCGAGCGCTCGAGCGATCCCGGATCGCCGACCGACACGCGCGCGGAGATGCCGATGTAGGCCTTGATGCGCGCGGCCAGCTCGCGCTCGAGCCCGCCGCGAAGCTCCGGCGCCGCGCCCGCCAGGCACTCGACCCGCAGCGCAAGCTGGTCGAGGTGTGCAGCGCGCGTCAACTCGAGCTGGTAGTGCGGCGCGAGGCCGGCAAGCCCGAGCACCAGCTCTTCGATCTGGCTCGGGAACACGTTGACGCCGCGCACGATCAGCATGTCGTCGGTGCGACCGCCGATGCGCGCCAGGCGCCGCATGGCGCGCGCGGTCGGCGGCAGCAGCGCGCTCAAGTCGCGCGTGCGATAACGGATCATGGGCAGCGCCTGGCGGGTGAGCGTGGTGAGCACCAGCTCGCCCGGCGCACCGTCGGCGAGCACCGCGCCGCTCGCCGGGTCGACGACCTCGGGATAGAAATGGTCCTCCCAGATCACCGCGCCGTCCTTGCTCTCGAGGCATTCGCTCGCGACCCCGGGGCCCATCACCTCGGAGAGGCCATAGATGTCGAGTGCCTCGAGCCCGGCGCGCGTCTCGATCTCACGGCGCAGCGCCTCGGTCCAGGGCTCCGCCCCGAAGAGGCCGGCGCGCAGCGAGCTCGCCGCCGCATCGAGGCCCTGGCGGTGGAACTCCTCCACCAGCGCCAGCATGTAGGACGGCGTCACCATGATGATGTCGGGCTCGAGGTCGCGGATCAGCTGCACCTGCTTCTGCGACTGTCCGCCTGACATCGGTATCACGGTGCAGCCGAGGCGCTCGGCGCCGTAGTGGGCGCCGAGGCCGCCGGTGAACAGCCCGTAACCGTAGGCGACGTGCACGATGTCGCCGGGACGCGCGCCGGCGGCGCGCAGCGAGCGCGCCACCAGCCCCGCCCAGGTCTCGATGTCCTCGCGTGTGTAGCCGACCACGGTCGGCTTGCCGGTGGTGCCGCTCGAGGCATGCAGGCGCACGAGCTGCTCGCGCGGCACGGCGAACATCCCGAAGGGATAGCTCTGGCGCAGGTCGTCCTTGACGGTGAAGGGAAAGCGCGCGAGATCGGCGAGGGTTCGCAGGTCCTCGGGATGGGCGCCCGCCAGCTCGCATTTGCGCCGATAGGGAGCGACGTGCTCGTAGGCGTGACGCACCGACCATTTGAGGCGCTCAAGCTGCAGCGCGCGCAGCTCGTCCTCGCTGGCGCGCTCGATCGGCTCAGGGTGCGCGGCTGGATGCTGCCCGGACACGGCAGCGCGTCATCTTACGCTCTAGCGGCTTGCCCAGCCGCCGAGCGTGTCGACGAAGGTCTGCATGAAGCGATTCGCCTGGTGTCCGTCCATGACGCGGTGATCGAGCGTCAGGGTGACGTAACAGCGCGGGCGCACCACGATCTGCTGCTCATCGCCCTCCTCGACCACCACCGGGCGCTTCTCGAGCTTGCCCACGCCGAGGATCGCCGACTGCGGCTGATGGATGATGATCGGCGCCGCGAGGAGACTGCCGCTCACGCCGTGATTCGAGATGGTGAAGGTGCCGCCGCGCACGTCCGCGGGCGCGAGCTTGCCGCTGCGCGCGCGGCCCACCAGCTCCTCGAGCCCGCGCGCGGTGGCGAGCAGATCGAGCTCGCCCGCGCCGTGCAGCACCGGCACCACGAGTCCCGTGCCCTCGACCGCGGTGGCGACGCCGATGTGGATGTCGTCGTAGATCTCGAGCGCGCTCTCGGTCCAGCGGCTGTTGGCCTCGGGGACCGTGCGGATGGCGGCCACGGCGGCCTGCACGAAGTAGGCGGTGAGCGTGAGCGGCACCGCCTGGCGCGCGAACTCCTCGCGCCGCGCCGCGCGGTCCATGAGCACCGCGCCGAGATCCGCCTCGAACACGGTCGTCACGTGCGGCGCCGTGTGCAGGAGACTCTCCGTCATGTGCTCGGCGATGCGGCGCCGCACGGCGCTGTGCGGCACGCGATGGCTGCGCGCCGCGACCCCGGCGGGCGCGCTCGCGGCGCCCGGGGCCGCCGGGCTTTCGG
>JASHVF010000379.1 GCA_030039615.1 Gammaproteobacteria bacterium
ACCGGCAGCGGCATCGCGCCCGAGCACCTGCTGCGCATCTTCGAGCCGTTCTTCACCACCAAGCAGCCGGGCAAGGGCACGGGGCTGGGACTCGCGACGGTGTTCGGCATCGTCAAGCAGCACGGCGGCGCGATCTCGGTGCAGAGCGCCCTCGGCCGCGGCACGAGTTTCGAGATCCTGCTGCCGGCCATCGAGCGCGCCGCGCGTGCGCCGGCGGCCGGCAGCAGCGCGCCGCCGCGCGGCAGCGAGACGGTGCTGCTGGTCGAGGACGAGCCGATCGTATGCCAGGCGATCACCACCACGCTGGAGCGCGCCGGCTACCGGGTACTGCAGGCCGGCAGCGGCCGCGAGGCGCTCAGGCTCTGGGAGCAGCATCGCGGCGCGATCCGTCTGCTGCTCACCGACATCGTGATGCCCCACGGCATGAGCGGGCGCGAGCTCGCGGCACGGCTGCGCAGCAGCGATGAGACGCTGCCGGTCATCTTCATGAGCGGCTACAGCCCCGACATGGCGGGGCGCGAGCTGCATCTGCAGCCGGGACAGGAGTTCCTGCAGAAGCCGTGCTCCTCGCAGCAGCTGCTCGAGACCGTGCGCAACTCGCTCGACCGTCAGCAGGCGCCGGCCGGCGCCGCGGCCTCCTGACCCGTGGCGAAGACCATCCTGCTGGTGGACGATGAGCCGATGATCCGTGCGCCGCTGCGCGAGTTCCTGCAGCTGCGCGGCCACGTGGTGGTCGAGGCGGACACGGGGCAGGCGGCGCGCGCCGCCTTCCGCGGCGCGGACCCGGACCTGGTGCTGCTCGACTATTCGCTGCCCGATGCGAACGCGCTCGAGCTGATCCCGCGCCTGCGCGAGCTCGATGAGAGCGTTCCCATCGTCGTGGTCACCGGGCACGGCACCATCGATCTCGCGGTGCAGACCATGCGCGAGGGTGCCGAGTATTTCCTCACCAAGCCGGTACAGCTGTCGGCGCTCGGCGTGCTGCTCGAGCGTATCTTCGAGAACGCCAAGAACAAGCGTGCGCAGCTCGCCTCGCGCACGCGCGAGTCGCGCGCGGCGCCCGACCCCTTCATCGGCGTGAGCGATGCGATCGGCGCGCTGCGCACCGAGGTCGAGAAGCTCGCGCCGAGCGATCGGCCGGTGCTGATTCACGGCGAGACCGGTGCCGGCAAGGGCGTGCTGGCCGCGTGGATGCACCGGCACGGCCCGCGCTCCGAGGAGCCGTTCGTGGACCTCAACTGCGCGAGCCTCTCCCGCGAGCTGCTCGAGTCGGAGCTCTTCGGTCACGAGAAGGGCGCGTTCACCGGCGCGGTCGACGCCAAGGCGGGGCTCATCGAGGTGGCGCACCGCGGCACGTTCTTTCTCGACGAGATCGGCGACCTGGACCTGGCGATCCAGCCGAAGCTCCTCAAGGTGCTCGACGAGCGGCAGTTCCGCCGGCTCGGCAGCGTGCGCGACCGCTCGGTCGACGTGCGCCTGATAGCGGCCACGCATCATGACCTGGCCGAGGCGGTGCAGGCGCAGAGGTTCCGCAGCGACCTCTACTTCCGCATCAGTACGCTGCAGATCCGCATACCGAGCCTGCGCGAACGGCGCGCCGACGTGCCGCTGCTGGCGCAGTCGATACTGCGCAGCTTCTCGAGCGAGCTCGGCCGCGAGACGCACCTCACGGGGGACGCGCTCGAGACGCTCGCGAGCTACGACTGGCCCGGCAACATCCGCGAGCTGCGCAACGTGCTCGAGCGCAGCGTGCTGCTCGCCGAGGGCGCCCGGCTGCGCGGCCGGGATCTGCGCTTCGACCCGGCGGCGGTTCGTGCGCGTGCGCCGGCCGCGACCGCGGCGCGTACGCTCGATGAGAGCGAGAAGCGCCACATCGAGGAGACCTTGAGGGCGCAGGCCTGGCGCGTCGCCGAGGCGGCCAAGCGGCTCGGCGTCTCGCGCAGCGCGCTGTACCGCAAGATGAAGGAGTACCAGCTGCGCCGGCCGTAGCGGCGGCGCGGGCGAGCGTCGGCATGCTGATTCGCAGAGACGATCCGTGCGCGCCGGGCCTGCGCGCGCTGCTCGAGCGCCACGTCGCACGGGCACGGGCCGAGACCGCGCCCGGCAGTGCGCACGTCTTCGACGTCGAGCAGCTGCGCGAGGCCGGCGTCAGCTTCTTCGCCGCCTGGGACGGCGGCGAGCCGCTCGGCGTGATCGCGCTCAAGCGCCTCTCGGACCATCACGGCGAGGTGAAATCGATGTTCACGGCCGAGCAGGCGCGCCGGCGTGGCGTCGGCACGGCGCTGCTCGCACGCATCGTCGCCGAAGCACGCGCGCTCGGCCTCACGCGCCTCAGCCTCGAGACCGGCTCCTGGGACTACTTCGCGCCGGCCAGGAGCCTCTACCGCAGCCGCGGCTTCCGCGAATGCGCGCCGTTCGCGGATTACCGGCCCGATCCCAACAGCGTGTTCATGACGCTGGAGTTGCCGGGGCCGCTGCGCCCACCTTGAGCTCCACGGCGCGTGCTTCGCGGCCGAGCCAGGTCACCAGCACCAGCGCCAGCGCCACGACCACCATCGTTACGGCGAGCACGAACGCATAGTTGTTGCCGTGCGCTTCGGCGTAGCCGGCCTGAATCGGCGCCATTCTGGAAGCGGCCAGGTTGCCGAGCTGGTAGGCAGCCCCCGGCAGAATGGCGCGTACCGCCGACGGCGACAGCTCGTTGAGATGCGCCGGCACGATGCCCCAGGCCCCCTGCACCATGAACTGCATGAGAAAGGCGCCCACTGCCAACATCACCAGCGTCTGCGAATACGCCCACAGCGGGATCATGGGCAACGACAGCGCGGCGGCCAGCACGATGGCGCGTCTGCGGCCGAGGCGCTCCGAGAGCGCACCGAAGCACATGCCGCCGAGCAGTGCGCCGACGTTCATGATGATCAGGATGGTGTCGCTGGTGCGGCCCGGAAAGCCGTGCTGCTTTTCCAGGAACGCGCGGTAGAGATCCTGCGAGCCGTGCGAGAAGGCGTTGAAGCAGGCCATCAGCACCACGAGGTAGAGGAGCGTCGGGAAGTAGTGGGTCACCGCGCCCCAGAGCTCGGCGGCCGAGGCGCGGTGGGGCGCCTTGCCGGCCGTCCAGGCGGGTGACTCCTGGACTCCGAGGCGGATGTAGAGCACGAGAAACGCCGACGCCGAGCTGATGATGAACATGCCGCGCCAGCCGACACGCGCGAACAGCAGCCAGGACAGGACCGACGCCAGCAGGTAGCCGATCACGTAGCCCTCCTGCAGCAGTCCGGAGAAAAACCCCCGGCCGCGCGCCGGCAGCGTCTCGAGCGCCAGCGCCGCGCCGACACCCCACTCGCCGCCCATGGCGAAGCCGAACAGGGCGCGCAGCGCCAGGAGCGTCGCGAGGTCGGGCGCGAACGCCGTGGCGAGCTGTATGACGGAGAAGCTCACGACGTTCACCATGAGGATCGGCCGCCGCCCGTACTTCTCCGCCAGCCAGCCGAACACCAGCGCCCCGATCGGCCGGCACGCGAGCGTCAGGAACACGCCCTCGGAGACCGCCTTGACGGTGGTGTGGAACTCGCTGCTGATCGCGGTCAGCGAGATTACGAAGACGAAGAAGTCGAGTGCATCGAGCGACCAGCCGCCGAGCGCGGCGAAGTAGGCATGCAGCTGCGGCCGGGTGAGCATTCGGAAGTAGCCGATCACGACCATCCCCCCGTTGGAATCGAGACCGGCGGCGAGAATAACACGCGCTCTACCGGCGGCGGTTCAGCGCGCCCGCAAGCCAGCCGCGCGCGCCGCCCGAGGGAGTTCTGTGACACAGTCGGCAGATCGCACGGCCGCGCCGGCTCGCTGCAAGCGGTCGTGTCGTGGCCGGACGACAGCTGTCACCGGCCCCGATCTTTGATTAAAAAGGTGCCGACCGAGATCGCCCGTTTTGCAGGGAGTCCCGATGCGCACGCTGCTCCTCGCCCTACTGCTCGCCGCGGCGGGCGGCACGGCGGCGAACGCCGCCGAGCTGAACCCGGTACGCAGCCAGCCGCGCGCCAGCGCGCCGGTTGCGAGCGGCCGCTTCATCGTCAAACTGCGCCCGGCAGCGGCGCAGCCGCCAGCCGCCCGTCCCGTCGAGCCCGGCGA
>JASHVF010000041.1 GCA_030039615.1 Gammaproteobacteria bacterium
TGCGCCTGGGCGAGCTTTTCCTCCATGACGGCGCTGCGGGTGACGATGTCGGCGCGCCAGTCCTCATCCGAGGCGCCGAAGCCCGAGATGCGCAGCGCCTTCTGCACCTGATCGAGCAGCTCCTGCTTGTCGACCGGCTTGGTGAGGAAGCCGAAGGCGCCCATCTGGGTCGCCTGCACCGCGTCGGGGATGGTGCCGTGCGCGGTCAGGATGATGACCTTCAATCCCGGCCAGCGGTTCTGCAGCTCCTTGAGCAGCCCGATGCCGTCCATCTGATCCATGCGCAGGTCGGTGATCACCAGGTCGGGGCGGAAGCGGCTCGCGGCGGCCAGCGCCTGCGCGGCGCTCTCCACCGCTTCGACGTCGTAGCTCTCCGCGCGCAGGCGGATCGTGAGCAGGCGCAGCAGCCCCGGGTCGTCGTCCACGACGAGTATGCGTGCCTTGCGTTTTCCGGTCTGGTTCAAGGGCGGCTCCCTCAGCGGCTCATGGGTGCGGCGTGGTGGTACCAGGCTTGCGCTCATTCAGCGAACGCTCGATGTTGGCGATCGCGTCCAGCTTGGCGCGCGCCTCCTCGAGCTCCTTGCGCAAGCGGGCGTTCTCGTCGAGCTCCGCCTGCAGGCGCCGGTTGGCGCTCGCCATGCGCGTCTGGTCCTCATGCGCCGCGTCCGTCTGCAGCCTGCGATTTTCCGCGACGAGCGTCAAATGGTCGTCGATTTGCGAAAGCTCGAGGAACGCCAGTGCCCGCTCGGCCGGCAGCAGTGTCTCGGGGTGGGCCATGAGCTCGCGCAACAGGCGCTGGGCGCGTGGCTGATCGGTCGCCGGGTGCGCCGGGGTCGCGAGGATCAGGGCGAGCCGCAACTCGCGGCTCGGGGTCGGTGCGGCGTCGTACTCGTTCTGCGCGCGTGCCACGATCTCGGCCTGCTCGGAGGCGCTGCCCTGCACCAGGCGCTGCAGCAGCAACAGGTAGTCCGACAGCACCGCGGCTGAGGTCGAGGCCGGCTGCGGCTGCGGTGCGGGCGCGGCGTGGTCGCGCGACAGCAGGTTGCCGTTGCAGCCCGCGAGCGCGAGCAGCGTGAGCAGCACCGCGTGGCGCGTGTGGCAGTGCTCAGGCCGCGTGCGCATGCTCTTTGGTTCCGGAGGCGCCGATCGGCATGGTGATGCGGAAGTGCGCGCCGGGAAACTCGCCGTCGACGATCTCCACCGTGCCGTTGTGCGCCGAGACGAACTCGAGCACCACGGACAGCCCGATGCCGGTGCCCTTGACGGACGAGCTGCGGGCGGCGCGGCCGGTATAGAACGCTTCGAATATGTTGGCGCGATCCTCGTGCGGAATTCCGGGGCCATTGTCGGCGACGTCGAGGACCAGCTGCGCCTCCTGGGCGCGCGCCCGCATGTGGATCGTGCCGCCCTTGGGCGAGTATTTGACCGCGTTCGACATCAGGTTCTCGAGGATCAGGCGGATCTTGCCACGGTCGGCCACCAGCGTGATGTCCTCGACCCGCACATCGAGCCGCACGCGCTGCGACAGCAGCGTCAGCTGCTGATTCTCCAGCACCTGCTTGACCAGCGGCCGCAGGCGGAACTCCGTGGGCTCGAGGCCGACGCTGGAGGTCTGCCAGGCGCTGAAGGACAGGAGGTTCTCGATCATGCGCTGCAGCTTGATGCCATTCTCGCGCAGGATCGCCGTCACTTCGCGCTGACTCGAGTCGAGCTCGCCGACCGCGCCATCCATGAGGAGCTCGGTCCCCTCGCGGATGTTGGCGAGCGGCGTCTTCAGCTCGTGCGACATGTGGCGCAGGAAGCGGTTGCGCTCGTGCGCGAGCTCGAGCAGGCGCTGCCGCAGCCACTCGAGCTGGCGGCCGAGACGCTCGAGGTCGCGGGGACCTGCGACGGCGATCGTGTTGGTGAGATTTCCCTGACCGAGCTCGCTGATCGCGCGGTCGAGCTGGCGTAGCGGGCGGCCGACGCCTACGGTGAGCACCAGCACCGCCACCAGGGCGAGCGGCACGAGGAACGCGGATTCCACCAGCAGCTGCCGGCGGGCGCGCAGCGTCTGCGCATCGAGCGCGGCGACCTGCGTGTCGACCTCGGCGTTGCTCTGCTGCGCTACCTGCTCGACCAGCGCCGACAGCTCCGTGAAGCGCGTCGAGAGCTCGGCGGCAGTCGCGGCGCTCGAGCTCGCCGGCGTCGACAGCACCACGAAGCGCGTGGCCGCCTGCAGCCCGCCAAGCTCATCGAGCGTGCGGCGCGTACCGGCCGTCGCATGGCGGCTGAGCTGATTGCGCGTGGCGGTGAGCCGCTCGTCCTCCGAGCGATAGAGGTCGAGAAGCTTGGCGTCGTTGAGGACGTTGAAGAGCCGCGCCGTGCGCTCGAGAGAGGCGATCTCGGCGAACAGGGTTTGGCTGGCGCGCGCCGCGGTCACGCCCTCGACGATGATTCTCTGGCCGGTGTCGGCCAGGGCGCGCATCTGCAGCAGCGCCGTAAGGATTGCGGTCAGCAGCGGCACGGCCATCAGGCCCACGCCGACGAGCATCAAGCCGCTCAGTGACCTGGGACGCGCCCACTGCATGGAGTCATTCTACCGGGCGCGCAAAATGGGTGTCTGCGATTAGCGACACGATGTCGGCGATTGGCGACATCGCAGAAATCGGCCCCCAGAGCTTGCCTCAGCCCGGAAGCCAAGGGTCGCGCTTAAGCTGCCGCTCCCATTCGAGCGATGTGCGTACGATCGTATCGAGGTCATCGAGCCGTGGGCGCCAGCCGAGCTCGCTGCGGATGCGCTCCGCGCGCGCGACCAGGCTCGGCGGATCCCCGGCCCGGCGCGGCTCCTCGTTCACCTTGAGCTTTGTCCCGGCCGCGCGCTCGACCGCCGAGATGACCTCACGCACGCTATATCCGTGACCGTAGCCGACGTTGAGCGTGGTCGAGGGCCCCCCGTCGCGCAGGTACGTGAGCGCATCGAGATGTGCGGCGGCGAGGTCCTCGACGTGCAGGTAATCGCGTACCCCGGTGCCGTCGGGGGTCGCGTAATCGGTGCCGAAGATCGCGAGCCCGGGGCGTTTGCCGACCGCCGCCTCGCACGCCACCTTCACCAGCAGTGTTGCGCTCGGGGTCGCCTGCCCGATGCGGCCCGAGGTGTCGGAGCCCGCGACGTTGAAGTAGCGCAGCGCCACGTAGCGCAGGCTCGAGGCGGCGGCGACATCGCGCAGCATCCACTCCGACATGAGCTTCGAGGTGCCGTAGGGATTGATCGGAGCGGTCGCGGTGGTCTCGGCGGCGAAGCCCTCGGCGGGCACACCATAGACCGCCGCGGTGGAGGAGAAGACGAAGCTGCCGACCCCCGCCTCGAGGCAGCATTCGAGCAGCGTGCGCGTCGAGCAGGTGTTGTTGCCGTAGTACTTGAGCGGCTCGCGCACCGACTCGGGCACGATCGTATAGGCGGCGAAGTGCATCACCGTGTCGACCGCGTGCTCGCGCAGCAGCTTCAGCACGGTCTCGCGGTCGCCGACCCGGCCGACGATGAGCGGCGCATCGAGCACCGCCCGGCGAAATCCGCGCGACAGATCGTCCAGCA
>JASHVF010000380.1 GCA_030039615.1 Gammaproteobacteria bacterium
TGTGCGCCGGGGCGGCCGGCGGCAGCGCCGCGGCGCCCGGTGCCAGTGTGGCGATCCCGGCCAGTCGGTTATCGAGCTCGGTGACCGCGGCCGCAGCCATGCGCGAGACGGTCTGGTCGGCGGAGGCCGCCTGCGCCTGCAGCTCCGCGCGCACCTGATCGGCGCGCGTCTCGTCGACCACCTTGGAGAGCGCCTGCATCGCCTCGATGCGGATCTCGCGCTCGGGGCGCGCCACCAGCGGCAGCAGCTCGTCCACCAGCTTGCTGTCGCCGAGCTTGCCGAGTGCGCGCACCACGATCGGCGTGGACTTGCCGGGGCTGCCGGTGTGCAGCATCTCCATGAGGCGCGGTACCGCACGCTTGCTGCCGATCTCGGCGAGCGCATCCACGGCGCGCTCGCTCACCCACCAGTCGCTGTCGCGCGTCGCCTGGATGAGCGAGTCGACCGCGCGCTCATCCTTGGTCTGGTTGAGGATCTCGATGGCCGCGCGGCGGATGTCCTCGTCCTTGTCGCGCACCAGCTGCAGCACCGCCTCGATCACCTTCGGTCCGCCGATCTTGCCGAGCGCGTCGGCGGCGCGGCTGCGCACCCACCAGTCGCTGTCCTTGAGCGCCTCCAGCAGGAACTTGACCGACTTGGCGTCACCGATCTCGTTCAGCACCTCGACCGCCGCACGGCGCGCGTTCTCGTTCTCGTCCTTGAGCACCGGGATCAGGTGGCGGATGGACTCGGGATTGTTGGCCTTGATGACCACGTCGACGGCCTTGTTGAGCACGTCGATTTCCGGATCGCGCAGCAGCGCGCACACCCGCTCGACGTCGATGGGACCGTCCATGCGCTGCAGCGCCGAGAGCGTCGCGCCGCGAATCAGCTTGTTCGGGTCCTTGAGCAGGCCCTGCAGCGCGCTCTGGACCTCCGGCGTGTTGAAGCGTCCGAGCGTATTGATGATGTGAACGCGGGCGATCGGGTCCTTGCCCTGCACGCGGCCGATGAGCTCCGGGAGCGAGCTCTTGTCGGCGATCTCGCCGATGACGCGGAACAGCGCCGCCTTCTCGTTCGGCTCCTGCGCGTAGGCCGCGGTGAGCAGCTCGCGTACCGTGAAACGGGACTTCTGCGCGTTGATCACATCGAGCAGTGCGGACTTGGAGATGCCCTGGGTATTGAGCGCATCGAGCAGCAGGTGCGCCGGGTAGTCGCGATTGCCGCTCAGGGCCCAGGAGATCCCCGAGACCACGCGCGGACTGCCCTCGACCAGCCCGCGCATGAATTGCGGGAAGGTCTTCTGGCTCACCAGCGAGCCGAGCACGTCGACGAGCGCCATGGTCGCGCCCTTGTCGGCCTCGGGAAGCGAGGCAAATATCGATTCGATGGCGCCGGGACCGATCTGCTTGAGCGCCGCCACTGCCTTCTGCGTCGCGGGGCTCGACGCATCACTCGAGGTGCGGATCTCCGTGATCAGTCGGTCGGCACGCAGGTTCGAGAAGAAGCTCATGCGGCGGTTCCGCCCGCCATGGGCCGGGGCGGGCCGACACGCCCGGCGCGCGGACGTGCGAGTCCCCGAGCGGCCGGGCGGCCGCGGGTGGGTCCGTTGTGGGGCGCGGATGTAGTCAAGCGTGCTTGAGCGACGGCTCGGCGCAATTATGCCACAGCCCTGCAACCGGGCCGGGTTGGGTACAATTCCCGGCCTGACCTTTCGGATTCTTCAAACATGACCCCCGAGCCCCCCGTGAACGCCGTGCGCGCCGCGCTCGACGCCTATCTTGATCCGTACCTCGGCGAGACGCTCGGCTCGGTACAAGCGGTGCGCGAGCTGCGTGCCGTGGAGGGCGGAGGTTACACCGCGCGGCTCGTCCTGGGTTATCCCACCGGCGGCTACGCGGACGAGCTGCGCGCCGCGCTCGCCGCCGCCCTGTCGGCGGCCGGTCTGCACGCGCCGCTCACCATCGAGCTCGAATCCGAGATCGGCGCGCACGCCGTGCAGCGGGGTCTGAAGCCGCTCGGCGACATCCGCAACGTCATCGCCGTCGCCTCCGGCAAAGGGGGCGTCGGCAAGTCGACCGTGGCGGTGAACCTGGCGCTCGCCTGGGCGGCCCAGGGCGCGCGCGTCGGCCTCCTCGACGCCGACATCTACGGGCCCAGCCAGCCACTGATGCTCGGGCTCGCCGGGCAGCGGCCGGCGAGCGCCGACGGCAAGCACCTGCAGCCGCTCAAGGCCCACGGCGTGAGTGCCATGTCGATCGGCTTCCTGGTGGATGCCGAGCAGCCCATGGTGTGGCGCGGACCGATGGTGACCCAGGCGCTCACCCAGCTGCTCGGCGAGACGCAGTGGGGCGCACTCGACTATCTCGTGGTCGACATGCCCCCCGGCACCGGCGACATTCAGCTGACCCTCGCGCAGCGTGTGCCGGTCGCGGGCGCGGTGATCGTTACCACGCCGCAGGACATCTCGCTGGCCGATGCCCGCAAGGGGCTCAAGATGTTCGAGAAGGTCTCGGTCCCGGTGCTCGGCGTGGTCGAGAACATGAGCGTGCACGTCTGCGCCAGCTGCGGGCACGTCGAGCATATCTTCGGCGCCGGGGGCGGAGCGCGCATGGCGCAGCAATACGGTGTGCAGCTGCTCGGCGAGCTGCCGCTCGATGCGCATATCCGCGAAGAGACCGACGGCGGGCGTCCGACGGTGATCGCGGCTCCGGACTCGGCGCGCGCGCGCTGCTATCTCGAGATGGCGCGCCGCACCGCCGGCGCACTGGCGCGGCGCGCGCGCGACCGCAGCAGCGTATTTCCCAGGATCGTCATCGAAGAGACGTGATGCAGCCAGGCCGGCCGGAAGCAGCTGCTTTGCCCGAAACGCCGGGCCGCTCGGCGGTGTACACGGGCATCCTGCCGTGCCAGAAGATCAGCGAGATGGTGGCGAACGCGGAGATTGCTCCGGCAGGCATCCTGTCCGACGTTCTCCCGGATCAGGTACAGCCCGCCAGCATCGACCTGCGGCTCGGCGAGCGGGCGTATCCCGTCGATGCCAGCTTCCTGCCGGGGGAAGGCGCCAGGGTGCTGGAGAAGATGCGCGAGCTCGATGCCGACTTTGACAGCTTCGGCATGGACCTCGGCAGCGGGGCCGTGCTGGAAAAGGGCCGCGTCTATGTCGTGCCGCTGCTTGAGTCGATCCGCCTGAAGAGCGAAGTCGCGGCATTCGCCAATCCCAAGAGCTCGACCGGACGCCTGGACATTCTGACGCGCCTCATTGCCGACGAGGCGACGCTGTTCGATCAGGTCAGGGAAGGGTACCAGGGTCAACTCTACCTGGAGGTGGCTCCGCGGAGCTTCAGCGTCGTAGTCAGAACGGGAACCCGGTTGAACCAGCTGCGATTCCGTCGCACCAGGGGCGAAGCGCCGCGAGCCATCACCGCGAGCGACTGGCGACAACTGCTGAGCGAAGGACAGATCTCCGATAGCGCCCAGGTGAGCGAACGCACCGGCTACCTGCCGTTCTCGATCGACCTGGTCGGTTCCGGCGAGGACGGCTGTCTGATCGGCTGGCGGGCGAAGAAGCATGCCAGGCGTATCGACTTCGACAGACGCGGCTACGACCCGCTCGACTTCTGGGAACCGATTCACTTTCATCGGCGCGCCTCGCTCGTTCTGGACCCCGACGAGTTCTACATCCTGATGACCAAGGAGCCGATCGCCGTGCCGCCGGATTTCGCGGCGGAGATGCTGCCGTACGATACGCGTGCCGGCGAATTCCGCGTTCACTATGCGGGGTTCTTCGATCCCGGCTTTGGCTGGGATCCGCTTACAAAGAAGGCGGGCAGCAGTCGCGGTGTTCTGGAAGTGCGCTCGCACGAAGTGCCATTTGTTCTCGAGGATGGCCAGCGGGTCGGCTGGCTGCGTTACGAGCGGATGGCGGAGCGTCCACACGCCCTCTACGGCCGCGACATCGGCTCGCACTATCAGGGGCAGGATCTGAGGCTGGCCAAGCAGTTCAAACAGCCTCGACTCTAGGAGTCTCACGCGTGTCGCCTGGCCGACCCGCCTGCCTCACTGGCGGCTGAGACTCTCGATCTCCATGGTCCACTGCACGTCGTCGCCGCGGGTCTGCTGCACCTTGATCGGGATGTAGCCCTGGCTGGGCGCGCACCAGAAGCGTGTGATGCGCGGCGAGCCGGTTTTCTGCGAGCGGTACACCACCGTGGCGATCGCACCCATGGGCGTCTCGAGCGTGGCTTCGCCGTCGCGCGTGAACTGGTACTGACGGGTGCCGTTGCCGTCGATGATGCGGAAGCTGCTCGGGGTGCGGCCTGCGAGCAGCTCCACCGTCAGCGCGAGCTGCACCGAGGCGTCGTCGCGCACGTCGGCGGTGAGCGGCAGATCTACCTGCGCACCCTCGTAGGTCCCGGTGACGCGCTGCGCTCTCCAGTCGTAGACGAGGTCGACGGACTTCGCGCTCTCGCCGCCTTCGGACTTGTAGCTGAGCGGCTGCACCCCGGAGCTCGTCACCCGCACGACGCTCACCTGGTGCGGCGGGAAGACGCCCGCGGCGAGGCGCCCCAGACCGCGCGGCGAGCTGCTCGAGGTGTAGGTCCAGGTATCGCCCGTCTGCTCGAGCTTGAGCTCCGAAACCGCGACGGTCATCCCGTGCCAGATGCCGCGGTAGCTCGCCTGGTAGGGTCTGAGTTCATCGGCGCGCGCGGCCTGCGCCACCAGAGCGAGCAGCGCGATGAGCAGCGCGCTCGAGCCACGGATCACGCACGCTGTGCTCACGGAAACTCCTCGACTATGGGGGCGCTGAGCGGCCGGCCGTCGAGCCACGGCCCGCCGTCACGCCATGCGAGGCGCCCGCTGGCGAACCAGCCGAGCGCCCGCGGGTAAATGATGTGCTCACTTGCCAGTACGCGCGCGGCCAGCACGGCTTGCGTGTCGCCGGGCCGCACCGGCACGCGCGACTGCAGCACCACCGGACCGGCGTCGAGCTCCGGTATGACGAAATGCACGCTGGCGCCGTGGGTCGCATCGCGCGCCTCGAGCACGCGCCGGTGCGTGTCCAGGCCGCGGTAGCGCGGCAGCAGCGAGGGGTGGATGTTGAAGAGCCGCCCGAGGTAACGCGCCACGAACTCACCCGACAGTACGCGCATGAAGCCGGCGAGCGCGATCGCCTCCGGCCGATAGCGCTCGAGCACGTCCGCGAGCGCGCGCTCGAAAGGTTCGCGTCCGCCCGCCGGCGCCACGGTCGCGGTCTCGAGGCCGCGCGCGCGCGCCGTGTCGATACCGCCGGCGCCGGCGCGGTCGGCGATCACCGC
>JASHVF010000042.1 GCA_030039615.1 Gammaproteobacteria bacterium
TTCATGGGCGGGGAATTCGGCCAGCGGCGCGAGTGGCAGCACGAGGAGAGCCTCGAGTGGCACGTATTGCAGTATCCGTTGCACGCCGGTGTGCAGCGCTGGGTGCGCGACCTGAACCGCCTGTATCGCGACACGCCGGCGCTCTACGAGCTCGACTTCAGCGACGCAGGCTTCAGCTGGATCGATTGCGACGACGCGGACGTGAGCGTCATCTCGTTTCTGCGCCGCGACCGCTCGGGCGGGGTCGCCCTGGTCGCCTGCAATTTCACCCCGGTACCGCGCGAGCGCTATCGCATCGGCGTACCGCACGGGGGCCGCTGGCGCGAGCGCCTCAACAGCGATGCCGCCGACTACGGCGGCAGCGGCCAGGGGAACCTGGGCGCCCTCGATGCCGCGCAGATCCCCGCCCACGGACACGGCTTCTCGCTCCAGCTGAGGCTCCCGCCGCTCGCGGTAGTGATCCTCACGCCCGGCTGAGAGCGCGCCCGGGACGCGAACGGCGCACCATGAGTCAACGCGCGGCGGCGCGGCGCGTTGCGCAGCAATGGACCTCAACATGCGAGAGAAAATCACGGTACTCACGGCGGCGGCGGTGCTCGCGGCGCTGCTGACCGGCTGCGTCACCGGCAGCGCCGCCCCCGGCGCCGCCCCCGCCCCCACGGGCACGCCTGCGCAGCAGGCGGCGCTCGCCCGCTACCTGGCGTACGCGGGTCCGCCGATCGGCTCTTTTACCTGGCTCGGACACTTCTACAGCTGGGAGCCGCTCGGCAAGGACACGCTCGCGGTGTTCACGGTTCCCGACGAGGCCTACCTGCTCAAGGTCTGGCCGCCGTGCGATCTGCGCTTCGTGATCAACGCCATCGGCATCACCTCCACCGCGAGTACGGTCTACGCGCACACCGACTCGATCACGATCAACTCGGCCGGCACCGGGCCCGGACAGTGGCGCTGCCCGATCGACGAGATCCGCCGCATCGACTACAAGCGCATGCGTGCCGACCAGCGCGCGCAGGCGCAGCAGGCCAAGTCCGGCCAGCCGGACGCGGCTGCAGCGCCCGCCGCGAGTCCGCCGCCGCACCAGCGATAGTCACCGATAGCCCCGCGCCTGCAGCGTAAAGAGGTGCGCGTAGCGCCCGTCGAGGCGCATCAGCTCCTCGTGCGTACCACGCTCGACGATGCGGCCCTGATTCAGTACCGCGATCTGATCGGCCATGCGTACGGTCGAGAAGCGGTGCGAGATGAGGATGGTGATGCGGTCGTGGGCGAGCTGCCGGAAGTGCTCGAACACCTCGGACTCGGCCTGTGCGTCCATCGCGGCGGTCGGCTCATCGAGCACCAGGATGTCGGCGCGCGTGCGCATGAAGGCGCGCGACAGCGCGATCTTCTGCCACTGGCCGCCGGAGAGCTCGCGACCGTCCTTGAACCACCTGCCGAGCTGCGTGTGATAGCCCGCCGGCAGCGTCGCGATGAACTCGCTCGCCCTGCCCTTCTCGGCGGCGCTGCGCCAGCGCGCCTCATCCTCGAAATAGCGCTCATCGCCCGCGCCGACGTTCTCGCCCACCAGCATCTGGTAACGGGCGAAATCCTGGAAAATGACGCCGATGCGCGCGCGCAGTGCCCCCTCCTCCCACTCGGCGAGATCGCGCCCGTCGAGAAGGATGCGGCCGGCGGTGGGCGCGTAGAGTCGGGTCAGGAGCTTGATGAGCGTGGTCTTGCCTGAGCCGTTCTCGCCCACCAGCGCCAGGCTCGCCCCGGGCTTCAGGTGCAGCGTCACATGCTCGAGCGCCGGCTGCTCGGCGCCCGGATAGGTGAAGCTCACGTCCTCGAAACGGATGCCATCCTCGGGATGGGGGCCGCGCGGCGCCTCACCGGCCGGCACGGGCACCGGCGTCTCGAGGTACTCGTACAGCGTCGAAAGATAGAGGTTGTCCTCGTACATGCCGCCGACCGCCGAGAGCATGGCAGACACCGCCGACTGCCCCTGGCGAAAGAGCGCCAGGTACATGGTCATCTGGCCGAGGGTGATGAGCCCGCGTACCGTGCTCACGGCGATCCAGGCATAGGCGCCGTAGAGCGCCCCGGTGCCGATGAGCCCAAGGGCGAAGCCCCAGACGTCGCGGCGCACCGCGAGCGCGCGGTCCTCACCGTAGAGGCGGCGGAAGATCGCCCGGTAGCGCTCGAGCAGGCGCGGGCCTAAGCCGAAGAGCTTCACCTCCTTGGCGTGGGCTTCGTGCGCGAGGACCGTCTCGAGGTAGATCTGCATGCGCGACTCGGGCGAGCGCCAGCGGAACAGGCGGAACGCGTCGCCCGAGAATTTCACCTCGGCGATGAACGCCGGCACGCCGGCAAGCAGCAGCACCGCGACCGCCCACGGCGAGAAGCGCGCCAGCAGCACCGCGTAGCTCGCCAGCGAGATGCCGTTCTGCACCAGGCCGAAAGTGCGCGTCACCAGGCTCAACGGGCGGGTGGAGGCCTCGCGCCGCGCACGCGTCAGCTTGTCGTAGAACTCCGAATCCTCGAAGTGCGCGAGCTCGAGCGTGAGCGCCTTCTCGAGAATCATCACGTTGACGCGCTGACCCAGTTGCGCGCGCAGCAGCGACTGGCACAGCGAGAGTGCCCGCTGGGCGCCGGCGATGGTGGCCACCAGCGCGCCCTCGAGCACCACCAGCTCGACGACGCGCGCACTCGCGCCGCCGCTCTTCATGGCGCTGACGACCGCGTCGACGATCAGGGAACCGACGTAGGCCACCGAGGCGGGCAATACGCCGGCGACCAGCGTCACCGCGGCGATTGCCAGCGTCAGAGCGTGGCTCGTGCTCCAGACGAGCTCGAGGGCGCGGCGGCTGTAACGAAAGACGCCGAAGAAGCTCCGCAGCGTCAGCGCTTCAGGGCCCGCCGCGGTGGCGGCGGCGAGGCGTGCGGCGCGCGGTGGATGAGCCCAGGTGGCCACAGCCTAGCGATGTGGGGACGCTCAGGCTGAATTCCAGCCGCACGCGCGCTGACTGAGGTCCTCCACCCACGCCTCGCACAGCGCCACCGCCTCGCGCGGACGAAACCTGCCCGGCTCGAGGCACCACTCGAGCCACAGCCCGTCGATCAGCGCCGTAAGTCCGATGGCGGCGAGGCGCAGACTGATGCCGCGGCCGCGCCCCTTCGGAACCTCGGCCCCTGCGCCGACCAGGTCGGCGAGCAGCCCGCGCATGAGGCGCACGTAGTCGGCGTAGGTCTCGCGCTGCACGCGCTGGATCGGGCGCGAGTGCCGGTACAGGCCCCAGAACACCACCCACACCGCGAGCACGTCGGCATCGAGATTGGGCGGCGAGAAGGAGGCCTCGAGAAAGGCACGCAGCCGTGCGGCCGGCGTCTGGGCGCGCATCGCGGCGCTCTTGAGGCCATCGACCAGCTCGCGGTTGAAATGCCGGAACGCCGCCGCGACCAGCTCGTCCTTGTTGGGGAAGTGATGGTTGATCAGTCCCACCGAGACGCCCGCCTGGGCGCTGATGGTGCGGATCGAGAGGCCGTCGTGCCCGTAGCGCTTCAGGCACTCGATGGTCGCGGCGATGAGCGCCGCGCGGCGCTGCTGCGGCAGCTGGCGCCGGAAGCGCGGGCGCCGCTCCTCGACGGCCGGCGCATCCCGTACGGGAGCAGCCGCCGCCGTGGTCCGTGAGCGCGCGCCCTTCACGCGACCCGCCGCAGCCGCCCGTGGCGAAAATCGGCGAGGATCTCGCGCGCCGCGTTGTGGCCCGGGGCGCCGGTGACGCCGCCGCCCGGGTGGGTGCCGGCGCTGCACATGTAGAGCCCGGCGAGCGGCCCGCGGTAGTTGCCGTAGCCGAGCATGGGCCGCGCCGAGAACAGCTGATCGAGGGCCAGCGCGCCGTGGCCGATGTCACCGCCCACCAGCCCGAAGGTACGCTCCAGATCGAGCGGGCTCATGATCTGCCGGCCGAGCACGGCGGCTTTGAAGTTCGGGGCATAGGCGTTCACCGTATCGATCATCAGGTCCGCGACCGCTTCGCGCTGCGCGTCCCAGGACGCGCCG
>JASHVF010000381.1 GCA_030039615.1 Gammaproteobacteria bacterium
GCCGAAACCAACCTGAGCCACGCGCCGCTCGGGCGCATCCACTTCGCCGGCACCGACGCGGCCTGGATGGCCTACGCGCACTGGGCGATCGATGCCGCGCAGCGCGCCGCCCGCGAGATCACGGGCTGACGCGTCACAAGCCCACGCGGCGCGCGGCCGGCGCGATCTCCCAGGGCCTGAAGGGCACCACGCCGCGCGGCTGCCGGGTCCTCACGTAGTCCTCGACGAAGGTCACGAGGTGCCTGCGCACCGCCTCGCCCGCGGGCGAGAGCGGCGCATCGGCCAGCCACACGACCGACACCGTCGAGAAGAGCGGCGGCTCGATCGGCAGGGGCTCGGGCCAGTCGGCGAGTCCCGCCATGTCCGCGAGATCTCCCACCGGCAGCACGGCGACACCCACCCCGGCCCGGACCGCCGAGAGCATGCCGGGAATGGCGTCCACCTCGGCGGCGATGTTGAGTGAGACCCGGGCGGCCGCACAGGCGCGCTCCAGCAGCGAACGCGCGCCCGTGGGGAAGCCGGGCAGGATCAGCGGCAGCGTGGCGAGCTGCTGGTGGGAAATGGCACGCACGCCCTCGATCGGCCTATGGGTCACGATGAACATCTGCTGCTGATACAGGATCTGCCGCGCGAACGCCGGATCGAAGCGGTCCTCGTAGACGAGCGCCAGGTCGAGCGCGTGGCCCTGGATCTCCTTCTTGAGAATCTGGCTGTCCTTCAGGGCGAGGCGCAGCGCGACCTTCGGCAGCGCCGCGCGGCAGGCGGCGACAAAGGGGCCGGTGAGCGACGGCGACAGCGCCCCCGACATCCCGAGCTGGACGTCGCCCTCGGGCTCGCCGCCGATGGAGCGCACCTTGTCGGGCAGCTGCGCCACCTGGCGCAGGATCGCGGCAGCCTCGCGATACAACACCTGGCCCGCCGCCGTCGGGCTCACCCCGCGCGGCGTCCTCTCGAGCAGCCGCCGGCCGAGCCTGAGCTCGAGCTCGGCCATTTGCTGGCTGAGCGCAGGCTGCGCCACGTGGATGCTGGCGGCAGCCCTGGAAAAGCTGCCGGCTTCCACGATGCCGACGAAATAGCGCAGATGTCGCAGCTTCATGCGGATGGCGCGTGCGGCGGCCGATACGCACGCAGTATAGCCGCCCCGCTCTAAGGGCCCGCAGAATCGAGCAGGATCTCGTGCATGTTCTGCCGGGCGCGCTGCAAGGGGTAGTTGTCGACATGCACCCACCCCTGGAAGGGCCGGTTCAGGTCGGCGATCGCCAGCATCGCGAGCGTGATCAGAAGCGTCAGCGAGAACACCTGGAAGGCATGCAGCCAGTAGACGCGCGAGCCGAAGGTGCCGACCGAGAGGATCGTGAGTACGGCGCCGACGACCAGCACGCACCAGAAGATCGTAGGCAGCCGCGAGACACTCTGCAGCACCCGGATGCGCCGCGCCTGGGTGAGCGAGCTGAGCTCAGAGAGCGCGTGGTCCTGGGCGTTGCTCTCCGAGGGGGTGCCGGCGCGCATCGACATCAGGATCTTCCACATCCTCTGGTTGACCGCGTGCGTCTGCTCGGGCACGTGCCCGGCGGCCATGTCAGGCCAGTCGGCATTCAGCGCCGCGGACGCGTAGGCGTGCGCCTGCGCCTGCAGTGCGACGCGCGAGTCGTCCGGCAACCCGTCGCTCACGCGGTAGAGATTCTGCAGCGCGCTCGCCTCCATCTCGACGTTGAGCTTCACGGCGGTGAAGGTGGTCCACTCGGTGTAGAACATGAATCCGAGGATCACCGCATAGGTCGTGGCCAGAATGTTCAGCTGCCAGCCGACCAGGTCCTCCTCGGCATAGCGGTCCTTGGTCGGCCAGAAGCGATTGAGCGTCACCATGTAGAGGATCGAGGCGGACATCACGCCGATCAGAATCAGGATGTTGTCCACAATAGTCAGCATGGCTTCAGGACCTCGGCGTGGCGGCTTTCGCTCATTGTGCCCGAGTGCGCCGGCAGTTCGCCGCAGCACCTGCGGCGGGAGTCTCGGACTCGAACAGCGTCGTGCGTCCGGCGGCATCCCACCAGATGAAAGCGCGGGCCGCATAGCGCGCGCCGGAGGCCGACCAGACGTTGGCGAAGATCAGCGCCTGCCCCGACACCGGCACGATGGCGAGGCTGTTGCCGTTGCCGTTCAGGTATTCCACCTTGAAGGCACCGGAGGGGAGCCCCAGCTCGACGCCCCGGGCGTCACACTGATATTCGACGACCGCGCGCGTCCAGGCTCCGGAGCCGGCGAAGCGCAGCGTCAGGTCATCCGCCGCAAGCTCCGAGGCGCAGCAGAGCCACAGCAGGCAGCAGAGCGCGGCGCGGGCCAGAGTCCTCGGATTGCGCATCGGCAGACCCCTGAGTGATGAGTCGCGCAGCAATGCTACTTCGCAGCGCGCTTCCTGGCCGCCGGCGCCGCGCCCGCAGGTCCGATCCATTCGACGCCCGGCATGCGCGTCTTCTCGAGGTAGCCGGCGACGAACTCGACCAGCAGCGCGCGCACCGCATCCGCCGCCGGGGTGAGCGGCGAATCGGCCGGCCAGATGAGCACGGCCGTGGTAAAGAGCGGCGGCTCGATGAGCAGCGGCTCCGCCCAGCCGCTGCCGCCGAGATCGATCAGGTCCTT
>JASHVF010000382.1 GCA_030039615.1 Gammaproteobacteria bacterium
TGAGCGCGACACGCGGGGCGCAGCGCCGGGTCATGCGCCGGTCACAGAGCGCCAGGCCGGCGGCGGCTCGCGTTGATCTCATCGCGCAGCGAGCGCGCCGCGGCGCGCGCGACCGCCGCGAAGTCTCCGCCCGCGGCGGGCCTCGAGTAGAGAATCGCCCGCGATGAGCTCACTATTAATCCAGTACCATGGCCTGACTGGCCATTTTGTATCGCCTGTGCGACATCAGCGCCCTGCGCGCCTACGCCGGGAAGGAGCAGTGGCATGTCGCCGACGATGCGGCGCACCTCGGCGAGCTCGCGCGGATAGGTGGCGCCCACGACCAGCGCGCAGTTGCCGCGGGTGTTCCAGCGCGTCGCGGCGAGCTCTGCGACGACGTGGTAGAGCCGCCGCGCGCCGACCTCGAGATCCTGGAGATCCCGCGCGCCGGGGTTGGAGGTCCGGCAGAGAACGATGACGCCCCTGTCGGCGTGCTTCAGGAACGGCTCGAGCGAGTCGCCGCCGAGGTAGGGGTTCACGGTGACGGCATCGGCCCCGTAGCGCTCGAAGGCCTCGATGGCGTAGCGCTCGGCGGTGTTGCCGACGTCGCCGCGCTTGCCGTCGAGGATGACCGGAATGCCGGGATAGGTGCGGTGCAGGTACTCGATGGTGCGCTCGAGCTGATCCTCGGCCTCGTAGGCGGCGTAATGCGCGAACTGCGGCTTGTAGGCGCATACCAGGTCGGCCGTGGCATCGATCACCGCCTTGTTGAACTGGAAGATGGGCGAGGGCGCGGCGGCGATCTCGCTCGGGAAGCGCTCGATCTCGGGATCGAGCCCCACGCACAGGAGCGAGTCATTCTTCTCCCAGGCGCGCGCGAGCTGCTCGATGAAGGTGCTCATGCAACGCGCGGCGCAGCGCGCGCGCCCCCGCGCTTCTTCAGGTGCACGAGCAGGATCGAGACCGCCGCGGGCGTCACGCCCGGGATGCGGCCCGCCTGCCCGAGGGTGGCGGGACGCGCCTCGGTGAGGCGCTGGCGCACCTCGTGCGAGAGGCCGGCGAGCTGCGTGTAGTCGAGGTCGGCGGGCAGCGCGGTTTCCTCGTTACGGCGCGCGCGCTCGATCTCCTGCGCCTGCCGCTCGAGGTAGCCGGCGTAGCGGGCCCGCACTTCGATCTGTACGCGGACCTGCGGCGGCAGCCGCGCATCGACGGGCAGCCGTACGCTCGCCGCATCGCCCGGTGTCGCGGGCAGCCAGTCGGGCGCTCCCGCGACCTCGAGCAGCGCCTCGTAGCTCATCTGCGGCCGGCGCAGCAGCTCGAGCGCGGTGGCGTCGTGGGTGAGCGGCGCGCCGAGCACGCGCGCCGCCCAGCCCTGCGGCAGCTGCGCGGGCTTCACACGCGTGGCCGCGAGCCGCTCGGCCTCGAGGTCGGTGAGGTACTGCTTCGCCTCGTACAGCCGCCAGCGCTCCTCCTCGACCAGCCCGAGCTCGCGTCCGAGCGGCGTGAGGCGCGCGTCCGCGTTGTCCTCGCGCAGCAGCAGGCGGTGCTCGGCACGGCTGGTGAACATGCGATAGGGCTCGCGCGTGCCGCGCGTCACCAGGTCGTCGATCAGCACGCCGAGGTACGCCTCGCTGCGCTTCGGCACCCAGGGAAGCTCCTCGCGCACGCTGCGCGCGGCGTTGATGCCGGCGAGGAGCCCCTGGGCGGCGGCTTCCTCGTAGCCGGTCGTGCCGTTGATCTGTCCGGCGAAGTAAAGCCCGGCGAGCGCCTTGGTCTCGAGCGAGCTCTGCAGCTCGCGCGGATCGAAGTAGTCGTACTCGATGGCGTAACCGGGACGCGTCAGGTGCGCCTGCTCGAAGCCGCGGATGGTGCGCACGAACTCGCACTGCACGTCGAACGGCAGGCTGGTGGAGATGCCGTTCGGATAGATCTCGTGGGTGTCGAGGCCTTCGGGCTCGACGAAAATCTGATGCGAGGTCTTGCCGGCGAAGCGCACCACCTTGTCCTCGACCGAGGGGCAGTAGCGCGGACCCACCCCCTCGATGACACCGCTGAACATCGGCGAACGATCAGTGGCGGCCCGGATGATCTCATGAGTCCGCTCATTTGTGCTCGTTATGAAACAATCAATCTGCCGCGGATGATCCTCGGCTCGCCCGAGGAACGAAAACACGGGAGTCGGCAGGTCGCCAGGCTGGCGGGTCATGACCGACCAGTCGAGGGTGCGCCCGTCGATGCGCGGCGGGGTGCCGGTCTTGAGCCGCCCGACCGCGAGGCCGAGATCGCGCAGCCTCGATGCGAGGCGGAGTGAGGCCGGGTCGCCGGCGCGACCGCCGGCGAAGCTCTCGAGCCCCACGTGGATGCGGCCGCCGAGAAACGTGCCGACGGTGAGCACCACCGCGCGCGCGCCGAACGTCACGCCGCTCACCGTGCGCACGCCGGTGACGCGCGCGCCCTCGACCACGAGGTCGGCCGCCTCCTGCTGGAAGAGCGCGAGGTTCGGCGCACCCTCGAGCAGGGCGCGGATCGCTCTGCGATAGAGCACGCGATCGGCCTGGGCGCGCGTCGCGCGCACCGCCGGGCCCTTGCTCGCGTTCAGCGTGCGGAACTGGATGCCGGCGCGGTCGGCCGCGCGCGCCATGGCGCCGCCGAGCGCGTCGATCTCGCGCACCAGGTGCCCCTTGCCGATGCCGCCGATCGAGGGGTTGCAGCTCATCTGCCCGAGCGTGTCGATGCTCTGCGTGAGCAGCAGCGTGCGCGCGCCCATGCGCGCGGCGGCGAGCGCCGCCTCGGTGCCGGCGTGACCGCCGCCGACGACGATGACGTCGTAGCTGTGCTCTCGTGGGTATGTCATGGGGCCGGGTATTGTAGGTCGGCCGGGTCCCCGGACAAGGGGCGGGGCGTCAGAGGGCGCGGCGCGGCCCCGCGGCGGGCGGGCGGCTGATGAGGGCGCGCAGCGCCTCGGCGTGCCGCTCGGCGAAGGCGCGCGCCTCGATCTCGAAGCGGTTATTCCAGTAGCCGTGCCGCAGGCACTCGATGAGGTAGCGCGGCACGGTGAGCGTGCCGCGCCGCCACTGGCCGAGCACGTGCCAGTACTCGTGCAGCAGCAGGCGCGGATCGGCGAAGAAGCGCGCGGCATCGCCGCGCAGATAGATGCGGTCGCGGCGGGTGGTGGCGAGCACGCGCCAGTGCGCCTTCGCGATCCAGGAATGCTCGATGACGCGCACCTGCGCGATGCTCTCGCCGAAGAGCTGCTCGAGCGCGGCGCGCACCGCGGCCGGCGGGGCCACCTCGCTGGCCGCTCTCAGGCGCGCGTGTGTACCCAACCCATGCCGGGGCGGAAACGCAGCGTCCGGGCCGGTCCCGCGGCGAGGTCCTCGGGCAGCAGCTGCACACCCGCGTCGGTGAGGTAGTGGCGCACCACGCCGAGGACCGTCTCGGCATGGGCGCGGTCGGCGAGGTGGGCGACGATGCGCGCCTGCAGATGGCGCGCGCCGGGCGCCGCCTCGCGCAGCGCCACCAGGCAGCGGTCGAGCAGCAACAGCTCGGTGGCGAGCGTCGTGTCGGTGACGTCGGCGGGCTTCGAAGGCTTCACGATGCAGCGCAGATGCAGCAGCGCGCCGGCCTCCTCGGCCGCATCGTACACGCACACCGCCACCGCGGAACGCAGCTCCGTGGTGAGAATCGCATCCTCCGCCGTGACCTCGAAACGGTCCGGTGCGACGTGGATTTCCCTGCGGCTTTCCTCGCGCCTTTCCATATGCTGTTGTATACCGCCCCGGGCGCGGGCGGCGCGCGTCCTGCTGGCCAAAGTATGAACTGACGCACGACGCGCGCGTAGAATATGCGAATGCGTTCCGCCCTGCCCCGCGTTATGAGCGCGCAGTGTATGGCGCTGCTCGCGCTCACCGCCAGCGCCGCAGCGCCGCTGGCGGCGCAGCAGGCGCCGCCCGGCACGCCGCCCCTGTCGTCGATTCGCGTCACCGGGGACGCGCGCATCAACGCCAAGCCCGACCGGGTGCAGATCGATATCGGCGTGCAGACCCAGGCGCAGCTGTCGCAGGAGGCCGCCGCGGCCAACGCCCGGCAGCTGGACGCGGTGCTGGCCGCGGTGCGCAAGGCCGCCGGACCCGCCGCGGAGCTGCGCACGCTCAGCTATTCCCTGAGTCCGAACTACCAGTACCACCCGGGCGGCGGCGAGCCGACCATCACGGGCTATACCGCGCTCAACGTCGTAGAGGTGCAGCTCGACGATCTGGCGCGCATCGGCGACGTCATCGACGCCGCCACCCACACCGGCGCCAATCGCATCCAGGGCATCCAGTTCACGCTGCGCGACCAGGATGCGGTGCGCGCCCAGGCGCTGCGCGAGGCGGCGCAGCGCGCCCGCGCCGAGGCCGAGGTACTCGCCGGGGCGCTGAACCTCAAGGTGCTGCGGGTGCTGAGCGTGGAAGAGTCGAGCCCGCGCATCATGCCGCTGCGCTCGCACCTCAACGTGGCGCGCGCGGTGAGCGCCTCCGCCGCCGAGGCGCCGACGCCGGTCGAGTCAGGAACGGTCGAGGTCAACGCCGAGGTCGGTCTGACGGTGGAGGTAGGGCCCGCGGCACACTGACGGTCAGGGGGTGAGCACATGAACACGGTGCGGACGCTGCTCGAGGGCAAAGAGCGCGCGATCTATGCGGTCGAGCCGCAGGCGGCGGTGCTCGATGCCATCCGCCTCATGGCCGAGCACCACGTCGGGGCGCTGGTGGTGATGCGCGCCGGCGCGCTCGAGGGGATCATCTCCGAGCGCGACTACGCCCGCAAAGTGATCCTGCTCGGCCGCTCCTCGGCCGACACGCCGGTGCGCGACATCATGAGCTCACCGGTGCTCACCGTCTCGCTCGACACCTCGGTGCAGGCCTGCATGCAGCTCATGACCGACCGGCACGTGCGCCACCTGCCGGTGGTCGACGCCGGGCGCGTCATCGGCATGGTGTCGATCGGCGATTTGGTAAAGGCGGTGATCGCCGAGCAGCGCCAGCAGATCGAGCAGCTCGAGAGCTACATCCACAGCTGAGCCGGGCGCGCCCCCGGCGGTCGCGCGTGCGCCTGCCGGGCCACGCCCCCGGCGCAGCGGCGCGCTACTTGCGCCAGTACGCGGGCGTGAACAGCACGATCACGCTGAAGATCTCCAGCCGCCCGAGCAGCATCGCCGCGGTACACAGCCAGGTCTGCAGCGGCGTCAGTGCGTGCAGATTCTGCACGCCGCCCGGCGGGCCGAAGCCGTGCGCCGTGTTGTTGATCGAGGCGACGCTCGCGGCGAGCGCCGAGTCGAAGTCGAGCCCGGAGAGCAGCAGCGCGAAGGTGAAGCACACCACCGTCATGAAGTAGAGGAAGATGAACGCCAGCACCGCATGTCCCACCGAGTCCGGGATCGGCCGCCCGCCGATGCGCACCGGCGCCATCGCCGCCGGGTGCACCAGGAGCTTGAGCTCGCGCTCCGCCTGGCGACCGAGCAGCAGCGTGCGGAACATCTTGATGCCGCCGCCGGTCGAGCCGCTGCTGCAGACGATGCACGACAGGAACAGCATCCAGTAGGGCGCGAACGCCGGCCAGCGCTGGTAGTCCTGGGTGGTGAGGCCGCTGGTGGTCGCCTGCGAGACGACGTTGAAGGCCGAGTGCCGCAGCGCCGTCATGAAGCCCGGGTAGACGCCGTGCCAGGTGAGCAGCAGCGCGATGCCGATCACGCTCACCGCCAGCATCACGAAGATCGCCCGGCATTCGGGGTCGACCTGGTAGGTGTCGAGGCTCAGACGCTTGAGCGCTATGAAGTGGCGCGCGAAGTTGAGCGAGGCCACCAGCATCAGCGCCACCAGCGTCAGCTCGATCGCCGGGGAGTGGAAGTAGCCGATGCTCATGTCGTGGGTCGAGAAGCCGCCGAGGCCGACCGCGGAGAAGGCGTGGCAGAGCGCGTCGAACCACGACATGCCGCAGATGCGCAGCGACACGATGCCGGCCGCAGTGATCAGCGCATACACCAGCCACAGCGCGCGCGCGGTCTCGGTGATGCGCGGCGTGAGGCGCTCCTCCTTGGCGGCCCCGGGCGCCTGTCCCTTGTAGAGCTGCATGCCGCCGACGCCGAGCAGCGGCAGCACCGCCAGCGCCATGACGATGATGGCCAGCCCGCCGAACCACTCGAGCGAGTGGCGCCAGAAGTTGAGCGAGGGCGGCAGCGCATCGATGCCGATGAGCACGGTCGAGCCGGTGGTGGTGAGGCCCGACATGGCCTCGAAGTAGGCGCCGCTGAAGCTGAGCGCGGGCAGCGCCAGGCGCAGCGGCACCGCCGCCGCCGCCGACAGCAGCAGCCAGCCGAGCGTCACCAGCAGAAAGCCGTCGCGCGCGCGCAGCTCGCGCTTCAAGCGCACGGTGGCCGCGGCGAGCGTCAGTCCGCAGCCGGCGGTGAGCGCCGCCGCCAGCAGGAACTTGGGCCACAGCGTGTCGCCCATGACGAGCGAGCAGCCGATCGGCAGCAGGAACGCCAGCGCGAAGGCCGAAAGCAGCAGCCCGAGCACGTACGCGACCGCGAACACGGCTGTGCGACCGCCTTACACTTCAGCGCGTGGCGCGCAGGAACAGCTTCTCGACCGCCTCGAGATGGCGGCGGTCGGCCAGGAACAGGATCACGTGATCGTCGGCGCGCACGATGGTGTCGTGGTGCGCCATGATGACCGTGTCGCCGCGCACCACCGCGCCGATCGAGGCGCCCTCGGGCAGCGGCACCTCGGCCACCATGCGTCCGACGACGCGCGAGCTGCGCTCATCGCCGTGCACGATCGCCTCGATGGCCTCGGCCGCGCCGCGCCGCAGCGCGTGCACGCGCACCACATCGCCGCGGCGCACGTGCGCCAGCAGCGAGCCCATCATGATGGTCTGCGGCGAGACGGCGATGTCGATGCTGCCCGACTCGACCAGCTCGGTGTAGGAGGGCCGGTTGATGAGCGCCATCACCTTGTGCGCGCCGAGGCGCCGCGCGAGCATCGCCGACAGGATGTTGGCCTCCTCCGAGTTGGTCACGGCGGCGAACACGTCGGCGCTGTCGATGTTCTCCTCGATCAGCAGCTGCTCGTCGGCGGCGTCGCCGTGCAGCACGATGGCGCGCTGCAGCAGCTCGGAGATGCGGCGCGCGCGCCGCGCGTCGCGCTCGATGACCTTCACCTGGTTGGAGTGCTCGAGCGTCTTGGCGAGGCGGTAGCCGATGTTGCCGCCGCCGGCGACGAACACGCGCCGCGCCGCCTCATCGCCCTGGCGCATCTCGCTGGTGACGCGCCGGATGTCGTCGCGCGCGGCCAGGAAGAACACCTCATCGCCCTCGGCGATGGTCGTGTCGCCTTCGGGCCGGACGCTGCGGCCGTCGCGGTAGATCGCCACCACGCGCACCTCCATCTTCGGCAGATGCTGCGACAGCTCGCGCAGGCGGTGCCCGACCAGCGGCCCGCCGCTGCGGGCGCGCACCGCCACCAGACGCACCCGGCCGTCGGCGAAGTCGAGCACCTGCAGCGTGCCCGGATGGTGGATGAGGCGCTCGACGTACTCGGTGACCAGGCGCTCGGGACTGATGAACACGTCCACCGCGAGTCCGTCCGCGCCGAACAGCGTCGGGCGATCGGTGTACTCGGCGGCGCGGATGCGCGCGATCTTGGTGGGCGTGCGAAACAGCGTGAACGCGACCTCGCAGGCCATCATGTTGACCTCATCGCTCGAGGTGAGCGCCACCATGACGTCGGCCTCGCCGGCGCCGGCCGCCTCGAGCACCGCCGGGTGGGCGGCGTTGCCGACCACGGTGCGCACCTCGAGCCGCTCCTGCAGCTCGCGCAGCGCGTCCTCGTTGTGATCGACGACGGTGACCTCGTTGGCCTCCTCGCGCGAGAGGTGCTGGGCGGCGGAGCGCCCCACCTGGCCGGCGCCGAGGATGAGGATCTTCACAGCGGCTCGAGGTTCGCGTACTGCACCATCAGCCACTTGGTGCCCTGGCGCTCGAAGCTCACCTGCACGCGCGCGTGCGCGCCATTGCCCTCGACGTTGAGGATCACGCCTTCGCCGAACTTGCCGTGGCGCACGCGTCCCCCCAGGCGCATGCCGGGAGCGGCCGGCTCCTCGGGCCGGAAGCGCCCCACCGCGAGCGGCCGCGACACCTGCACGCGCGGCCGCACCTCCTCGACGAGCTCCTCGGGGACCTCGCGCACGAAGCGCGATACCTGCCCGTAGCTGTCGACGCCGTGCAGGCGGCGCTGCTCGGCGTAACTGAGATAGAGCGTCTTCATGGCGCGCGTCATGCCGACGTAGGCGAGCCGCCGCTCCTCCTCGAGCCCGTCCAGGTCGACGGTCGAGCGCTGGTGCGGGAACAGGCCCTCCTCGAGGCCGGCGAGGAACACCACCGGGAACTCGAGCCCCTTCGCCATGTGCAGCGTCATCATCTGCACGCAGTCCTCCCACTCGTTCGCCTGGCCCTCGCCGGACTCGAGCGCCGCGTGCGCCAGGAACGCTTCCAGCGGCGGCAGCTCGCTCGCCTCGGGCGCGAAGCCGCGCGCGGCGCTCACCAGCTCGTCGAGGTTCTCGACGCGCGCCTCGCCGCGGTCGGCCTTGTCGCGCTGGTAATGGGCGATGAGGCCCGAGCCCTTGAGCACGGCATCGACCTGCTCGTGCAGCGCGAGCCCCGCGGTCTCGCGCGCGAGGCCCTCGATCAGGCCGACGAAACCATGCAGCGCGGCCGCGGGGCGCGGCCCGAGTTCGGCTGCGGCTGCGCCGAGCGGCGCCGCGGCCGCCTCCCACAGCGAGCTGCCCGCG
>JASHVF010000383.1 GCA_030039615.1 Gammaproteobacteria bacterium
GATGTTACGATTGTGTTGCGGGAACGCCGATGTCGAAGCTGCACGAAGTGGAAATCCACCGCCTGCGACCCAGCCAGATCACGGTCGGGTTGATCGAGGTGCACGACAAGCGCACCAGGCTCGAGGCCATGAAGAAGCACGAGCAGCAGGCCTTCCTCGCGGAGCACGCGATTCCCGGGGTGTGGGGCCCGGATGGCAAGCTCTACATCATCGACCATCATCATCTGGGGAGGGCTGCGGAGGAGGCAGGCATCGACACGGGCTTCTTCTGTGTCGAGGACGACTTCTCCAAGGTGCCGATCGCGCAGTTCTGGCCGCGCATGAGCGCCGCCCAATGGGCACACCCCATCGACCAGCATGGGCAGGTGCGCGGCTTCGAGATGATTCCCGATCACCTCGAGCAGCTGATCGACGATCCTTACCGCTCGCTCGCCGGCTACGTGCGCGATGCCGGCGGTTACGACAAATCGAGCGGGCCGTTCTGCGAGTTTCAGTGGGCCGACTTCTTCCGGCCGCGGGTGACGATCGGGCCGACGCGGGCGGACTTCACGAACGCGGTCACCATCGCGCTGAAGCTGGCCGCCTCGGCGCAGGCGGCCAAGCTACCTGGATACAAGCCCGCAGCGACTGCTGCGAAGTGACGGCTGGCGCGCCGTGCCGTGTAGTAAGGCCTGATAATATGTCTCTAAGCCTTTGAGTCGACTCGAACGGAGAGGTGGCAGAGCGGTTGATTGCACCGGTCTTGAAAACCGGCAAGCCCGCAAGGGCTTCGGGAGTTCGAATCTCCCCCTCTCCGCCAGATCGTCGACGACAAGACGACGGGCTGGCGGCGCTGGCGCGCCGCGCCCGTCGTGCTCTTACGGCTCCGACTGCTCGCCGAGGATGCCCGCCGCCTGCGGGTCGCTGAGGGGCGCCTGAGGCTCCGTCCTCGGCGCCGGCGCGGCCGGCTTCCGGGCCTTCTTCGACTCTGCCGATGCGCGCGGCGGCATCTTGACGCTGCCGTTGAACTCCGCGCCGTCGACGATGCTGACACGCGGAGCGAGAATGTCGCCGT
This sequence comes from Gammaproteobacteria bacterium, assembly GCA_030039615.1. Classification (GTDB taxonomy): domain Bacteria; phylum Pseudomonadota; class Gammaproteobacteria; order Steroidobacterales; family Steroidobacteraceae; genus 13-2-20CM-66-19. The sequence continues at coordinate 1,055 of JASHVF010000383.1, forward strand.
TCAGGACCGCGCTCGGCGCGACCGTCACCGACTCGCTCGCCTCGACGTCGCCGTCGACGGTGCCGCGGATGGTGATCGAGCGCGCAACTACGTTGCCGCTCACCACCCCGCCCAGAGCGATCGTCACGCTGCCGCTGTGGGTGATCGAGCCCTCGACCCGGCCGAAGAGCACCAGGTCCTCGTCGGCGGACAGCTCGCCCCTGAAGACCAGCGTCTTGCCGAGTGTCATGAGGGCGAGAGGGGCGGACTGCTTGCTCGCGGCCGCGGGCGCGGCAGCGGCCTCAGCCGCCGCCGGACTCTCCGCGGCGCTTGCCTCGCCATTTGCACCGAAAACCGACATGATCCTGCGTGCCATAAATCACCGCTTCTCCGTGTCGCGTCCGATACCGCGGCCGCGCTTGCTCGTATCCATGATGACGTTGCCGTTGAAATCGGCGCCGTCGACGATGCTCACGCTCGGCGCGCGCACGTCTCCGGTGAGATGTCCGGTCTCCATGACGGCGACCGACGTCTGCGCATGAACGTCTCCCTCGACCGTGCCGGCGATGGAAACGATGTGGCCCTCGATCTGTGCCTTGACATGACCCTGGGTGCCGACGGTGAGCCGGCGCGAGTGCTTGATGGTTCCGACGACCTGTCCCTCGATCAGCAGGTCCTCGGCGGCGGTCAGCTCGCCCTTGAAGCGTAGAGTGGCGCCGAGAATCGAACCGTCATCCTTCGGGGCGTCGTTGTCCATGCGTCCTCTCCGTGAATCCCGTCACAACAGCCGGCTGCTTCCACTGCCGGCTCCCCTACATCGGCCGCACTGGACAACACTTAAGGAGCCACGGGAAGCGGTTCGCGTGCGCGAGTGCGCTGTCGCACTGCGGCAAAGACGAGCGCTGCTTATGTCGGGTGACGCTGCGCGATCAGGGCGTCTTGCGCGCGAAGGTCGCCGTGCAGTTGCGTCCCCGGGTGCGATGCCCGCTGCCCGAATCGCCGGCGAACCTGGCCTCGATGTGATAGCTGTAGGGAGTGCCGCGTGGGCGTTCGCCGACCGCGGCGCGCTCGCTGCCGACGATGCCGTGTGCCGCAAGGCTCGCCGACCCATCGGGCAGGATGCGGCCCTCGAGCTTGAGCCACCCGGGCGCCCCGGCGATGCCGCGCTCGCCGTTGAGCACGCTGGCCTTCACGTTCGAGACGAACTCATAGGAGTAGGGCAGTGCGCCCTGTGCCGGCGGGCACGAGACCACCGTGCTCCAGAGGCCGTCGAACGCCCCGGGTGTTTCGTCGGCGCGCGCGGCGGTGGTGGCGCACAGCAGTGCGCACAGCGTCAGAGTCAGGATGCTCTTTGACATGCAGGGCCTCCGTTCGAGCTCGATGCCGTCCGCGGCGCCGCGCTGCGCAGTCCGCAGCGCCTCGCACAGGCCTAAACATAATCACAAGCGCGGCCATACACAAAATTCCCGTTGCCCCTACGTAAATCCCGGCCCGCGCCGGAGCGGCGCTGCGTCGGCCGGCGTGGTATCTTGCGGCGCCTTTTTTGGGGGGATCATCAATATGCGAGCAGAGCCCATGCGCTCGATCGCGGTCGTGACCGCCTGCCTGACCGTGCTCGCCGGGTGCGCGCGGCACGGCTCGCACACCGCCGCACTCAGCCCCGCCGACGTCGCCTTCCAGAAGCAGCTGCAGGAGCAGTTCCTGGATGCGAAGCCCGGCACGGTGATCGAGATTCCGCCCGGCACGCACGCGCTCGATCGCGTGCTCACGCTGCGCGCCAACGGCGTCACGATACGCGGCGCCGGCGCCGACCAGAGCATTCTGTCGTTCAGGAACGAGATCTCCGGTCCCGAGGGGATTCTGGTCTACGGCAGCGATTTCACCATCGAGAATCTCGCCATCGAGGACACCAAGGGCGACGGGCTGAAGATCAACGACGGCGATAACCTCACCATCCGCGGCGTGCGCGTGGCCTGGACCGACGGACCGAAGACCAGCAACGGCGCCTACGGGATCTACCCGGTGCGCTCGCACCACATCCTGATCGAGGATTCCTCCTCCTGGGGCGCCGCCGACGCCGGCATCTACGTCGGCCAGTCGACCGACATCGTGGTGCGTCACTGTCACGCCGAGCAGAATGTCGCCGGCATCGAGATCGAGAACAGCATCCACGCCGACGTCTACGAGAACGTCGCCACCGGCAATACCGGCGGCATCCTGGTTTTCAACATGCCGAACCTCGCCCAGGCCGGGCACTCGACCCGGGTGTTCAGGAACCGGGTGCTGAAGAACAACCTCGCCAGCTTCGCCGCCAAGGGCGCGGCGGTGGCGAGCGTGCCGGCGGGTTCCGGCGTCGTGGTCAACTCCAACAGCCAGGTCGAGATCTTCGACAACGACATCGCCGACAACCAGACGGCGAACCTGATCATCTCGGCGTACTTCTCCACCAACTATTACAACAAGCCGGGAATCGACCCGCACTACGACCCGTACCCGCGCGCGATCTTCATCTACGACAATCGCTTCTCGGGCGGGGGCGACTCGCCCGACGGGCTGGAGCTGAAGACTCTCAAGGTCGCCATGTTCGGGCTCAACGGGCACTTCCCCGACATCGTCTGGGACGGCTACCGCGACGAGCAGCACCTGGTCAATGGCCAGCCGCCGGCTGATGAGCGCATCTGCATAAGGAACGGCAATGCCGGGGTGCTGAACGCCGACGGCCCGCACAAATACAAGAACCCGACGACCGACGCGAGCCAGTTCCAGTGTGAGCTGCCGAAGCTCGCGCCGGTGGAGCTCCCGGGCAGGACCTGAGCGTGCGGCGCGGTGCTCTCAGATGCCACTGCGCCACGGGCGGCCTCTCGTGGCTCGCGCTGGCGCTGCTCGCCCCGACGCTGCTCGCGGGCTGCGCACGCACTCCGCCGCCCGCCGTGCATTTCTTTGCCGAGGGCCGCCCGCAACACCTGAGCGACTGGCACGTGGTGCTGCGCGAGGGCGATAGGCTGGTGCTGAACGGCGGGGTAGTGCCCTTCGACCTCAACACCCCGCTGTTCAGTGACTACGCGCACAAGCTGCGCACCGTGTGGATGCCGGCCGGGACGGCCGCGCAGTACTCCGACGCGCAGACCTTCGATTTCCCGGTGGGCACGGTCCTCAGCAAGACCTTCTACTATCCGCGCGCCGCCGCTCACGCCGAGGCACCCGATGACGTGGCGCGCACCTACGACCAGTCGCGCGACTTTGCCGGTACCGGGCTCGACCTCAACAACGTGCGCCTCATCGAGACGCGGCTCCTGGTGCGCCGCGAGCATGGCTGGGAGGCGCTGCCGTACGTGTGGAACGCGCAGCAGACGGATGCGGAGCTGGCACGCACCGGCGATGAGGTGCCGCTCGAGCTCATCGCGGCCGACGGCGCCGCCGAGTCCTTCACCTACGTGGTGCCGAATGAGAATCAGTGCGCCGGCTGCCACGTCACCGATCTCAAGACACGGGCGATCGCGCCGATCGGACCCAAGGCGCGCCACCTGAACCGCGACTACCGCTATCCCGAGGGCGCGCAGAACCAGCTCGCCTATCTCGAGAAGCTCGGCTACCTCAAGGGTCTGCCGCCGCTCGCACAGGTGCCGCGCAGCGCGGCGTGGCGCGATGCTTCGCAGCCGCTCGAGGCGCGCGCGCGTGCCTATCTCGAGGTGAACTGCGGCCACTGCCACAGCCCGGCGGGACCCGCCAACACCACCGCGCTCACCTTCGACGTCGGTACGCCGCTCGACCGGCACCTCGGCTTGTGCAAGCCGCCGGTGGCCGCCGGCCGCGGCAGCGGCGATCGCCTCTTCGACATCGTGCCCGGGCATCCCGATGACTCGATCCTGCCGTTCCGCATGGCATCGAGCGAGACGGGCGTGATGATGCCGGAGCAGGGGCGCGGCACGGTGCACCGCGAGGGCCTGGAGCTGATTCGGGCATGGATCAGCGCCATGTCCGGCTCGTGCAGCAGCTGAGCTTTCTTTTGCCTAGGGGAGACCTGAAGAAAATGACGAACATCCGCCGTATCGCGCTCATCCTCGCACCGCTCGCGCTAAGTGCCGGCCTGGCCGCGGCTGACCAGGGCCCCGCGGCGCCGGCGCCGGGCGCGGCGGACACGAGCGAGCTCGAGACCATCACGGTCACCGCGCAGCATCGCACCGAAGCCGCGCAGGACGTGCCGATCGCCATGCAGGTCGTGACCAGTCAGCAGCTCGAGCAGCTGCAGGCGACCGACCTGGCGGGCATGGATGGCTACATTCCGGGATTGAGCGTGAGCGATGAGCAGCCGACGCAGCCCGGCTACACGCTGCGTGGCATCAGCATCAGCGATTTCGGCATCGGCACGGATTCGCCGATCGGCATCTACGACGACGGCGTGTACGCCGGCAAGACCGGCGGCGCGCTGCTGCTGTTCGACGACGTGCAGCACGTCGAGGTCCTGAAGGGTCCGCAGGGCACGCTGTTCGGCCGCAACAGCGCGGCCGGCGCGATCTCCGTCGTCAGCAATGCGCCCACCGACGAGTTCAGCACGGATGCCACCGTGCGTTTCGGCAACTACGGCACGCGCTACCTCGATGCCATGGTGAACGCGCCGCTGATCGACGATACCCTGACTGGCCGCGTCTCGTTCGTCGACAACCACAATGACGGCTGGCTGCGCGACGACGCCACCGGCGCCACCTACCACCGCGACGGCGACTGGGGTCTGCGGGCGCAGCTGCTGTGGAAGGCGCCGGCGGATACCAGCGTGCGCCTCATCTGGGAGCACGAAGAGCTCGATCAGCCGGCACGCCCGGCGATCAGCGTCGTGTCGCTGCCGGCCTCTCCCGGGCTGCCGACCTTCCCGACGAATCCCGACACCTGGGTGAGCCCGTTCACCGCGCCGCTGATGAACGACGTGGTCGACGGCCGCGAGACGCGCAGCTTCAACGGCCTGACGCTGCGCATCGAGCACTCCTTCGATATCGGCGACTTCACCTCGGTGAGCGCCTGGCGGCACTTCGACACCTTCAACCGCGAGGACCAGGACGGCACTGACCGGCTGTACCTGTATTTCGACGACGCCAACATCGAGCGCAATACCAGCTATTCGCAGGAGTTCACCCTGCACGGCAAGAGCTCGCTCGCCGACTGGGTGGTCGGGGCGAGCTACTACTACGAGGACGGCTGGCAGGACAGCCAGCTGAACCTCTACACCAACACCATCGACACGCTGCTCAACAACACGCAGGGAATCCCCGGCGGGGTCTACGGGCCGATCAGCGCCGTGACGCAGCCGCTGCTCGGCATCTCGCTGCTCGGCGACCCGTGGCAGGAGAGCATGTACAACCAGCTGTACGCGCGCGCCACGGCCCTCTACAGCGACGTCATCTGGCACTTGGCCTCGCAGTGGAACCTGACCACCGGCGTGCGCTTCACCGACGATCAGAAGGACTTCAGCTGGTACAACCCGCCGCGCATCGCCACCGCGCTCGATGCCAGCCTCGCGGAGCTCACGCAGGTGGGCTTCCCGCTGCCGCCATTCCCGTTCGATCAGAACCTGGTGTTCAACTACCCGATCTCCACCGATGCACCTTACCGGCTGCACAACAGCTGGACCGATCTGAGTCCGCGCGTGGTGCTCGACTACAAGCCGGTCGACAGCGAGCTCTTTTACCTGTCGTACTCGCGCGGCTACGAGGCCGGCGGCTACAACGCGCTGCAGCCGGGCGAGGTCTACGATCCGGAGTACGTCAGCAACTACGAGCTCGGCGTGAAGAGCGAGCTGCTCGATCACCGGCTGCTGCTGAATGCCTCGGTGTACTACTATCTGTACACGCACCTGCAGAACCTCACGCTGGTCACCAATACCAGCGCAATTCCCGAGTACGAGGTGACCACCTCGGATCAGCACGCCACCGGAGTCGACTTCGAGTCGCGCTGGCAGGCGACCGATGCGCTCAGCCTGCACGTGGTCGCCGCCTACATCGACCAGACCTACGTGAGCTACGTGGCTCCCGACGGCACCAATCTCGCCGGACAGGCGGTCGGCACCCCGTTCTGGTCGTTCGCCGGGGGCTTCGACTACCGCTGGCACCAGGTGGCGGGGGGCGATGTGGATCTGCTGGTGCAGGGCGCCTACACCGGGGCGCAGCGCTGCAACGCCGACTCGGCGGCGCAGGGCAGCTGCCTCGTGATCCCGGCGTTCCACATCGGCACCGCCGAGACGCGCGCCGACGCGCGGCTCGGCTGGACCAGTGGGGGGCGCGCGCCGGTGACGGTGGCCATATACGGCAACAATCTGTTCGACAAGCAGTACGCTACCGGCATCAACAACATCACGGCGACGACGCTCGGTACGCCGTTCACCGACATCACGGCGCCGCGTTTCTACGGCGTCGAGCTCGGCATACGCTATTGAGCCGCGGGGAGCCACGATGAGCCCGGCCGCGACCGAAGCCGCCGCACCCGGCCAGACGCCGGGCGCAGCGCAGCGCCTCGAGGCGGCGCTCGCCGCGCAGCAGGCTGCGTACCTGCGGGCGCCCGTACCCGGCTATCGTGAGCGGCGCGCCGATCTCGCTGCGCTGGCGCGACTGCTGGCCGAGAACCGCGAGGCGCTGGTCGAGGCGCTCAATCGCGATTACGGCAGCCGCTCGCGCCACGAGACGCTGTTCGCCGAGATCGTGCCGGCGCTCGATGGGATCCGCCACGCCCGGCGCCACCTGCGTCGCTGGATGCGTCCGCAGCGCCGCGCGATCGATCTCATGCTCTTCCCCGGCGCCCGCAACCGCGTGCTGCCGCAGCCGCTCGGAGTCATCGGCATCATCGTGCCGTGGAACTTCCCCATCAACCTCATGTTCCTGCCGCTCGCGGCGGCCTTCGCCGCCGGCAACCGCGCGATGGTGAAGCTGTCGGAGAACTCACGCCACCTGGCGGCGCTGCTCGTTGCGACCGTGCCGCGCTACTTCCCGGCGGAGAAGCTCGCGGTGTTCGACGAGACCGGGGGTGTGGGAGTGGCGTTCTCGCGTCTGCGCTTCGATCATCTGCTCTTTACCGGCTCGACCGACACCGGCAGGCGGGTGATGGCCGCCGCGGCCGACAACCTGACGCCGGTGACGCTCGAGCTCGGCGGCAAGTCGCCAGCGCTGGTGTGCGAGGATTTCCCGCTGCGCACCGCCGCGGAGCGCATCCTGTTCGTGAAGCTCCTCAACGCCGGGCAGATCTGCACCACGGTCGACTACCTGCTGCTGCCGCGCGCGCGCATCGAGGAGTTCGGGGCGCTCGCCGCGCAGATCGTGCGCCAGCGCTATGCGGACCTCGCCACGCACGACTACACCTCGATCATCGACGCGCGTTCCTTCGCGCGCCTCACCCAGGCGATCGAGGAGGCGCGGGTACGCGGCGCCCGCGTGCTGCAGCTCCTGCCGGGCGCGCCCTGGGATGAGGCGACGCGCAAGCTGAGCCCGCACCTCGTGATCGAGCCACCCGGCGATATCCAGCTGATGCAGCGCGAGATCTTCGGACCGGTGCTGCCGGTCATCGGCTACGAGCGGCTCGAGGAGGCGGTGGAGTTCATCCGCGCGCGCCCGCGGCCGCTCGCCTTCTATCCCTTCAGCCGCCGCCGCGCCACCATCGACCAGCTGCTGACCCAGGTGATGTCGGGGGGCGTGTGCGTGAACGATGCGCTCTGGCACGTCGGTCAACACGACCTGCCGTTTGGCGGCGTGGGCGCGAGTGGCATGGGCCAGTACCACGGCGCGGAAGGCTTCGCGACCTTTTCCAAGCTGCGCCCGGTGTTCTACCAGGCGCCGGTGAGCAGCATGCGGCTGCTGTGGCCGCCGTTCGGCCGCCTGGCCGATCGCATGCTGGATTTCCTCAGCCGCTAGCTGCGGCACCCGCGCCGCGCGCCGATTCGCGCCGGCATTGTGCTTATAATCCCTGCCGGCATGCTGCGGGCTTCACTGGTCACCTTGTTCTTCTGGGGCGCCGCGAGCGCCGCCCCCGGGCTGGCAATTGCCGCGGCCGCCGCGTCCAACGCGGACTCAGACGACGGCCAGTGGACCATGCCGGCCAAGAACTACTCGGCCACCCGCTATAGCGGCCTCACCCAGATCAACGCGCGCAACGCGCGCTCGCTGCGCCCGGTGTGGACCTTCTCGACCGGGGTGCTCACCGGGCACGAGGGCCAGCCGCTGGTGGTCGGCGACACCATGTATGTCGTGACCCCCTGGCCCAACGTGCTGTACGCGTTCGATCTTTCCAAGGCGGGTTATCCGCTCAGGTGGAAGTACCGCCCCGACGTGAGCCAGAACGCTCTCGGCGTCGCCTGTTGTGACGCGGTGAATCGCGGCGCCTTCTACGTCGACGGTGTGATCGTCTACAACCTGCTCGACGGACACACGGTGGCGGTCGATGCGCGCAGCGGACGCGAGCTGTGGAAGACGGCCATCGCCGACCTGGGGAGCGGAGAGACCGTGACCATGGCGCCGCTGGTCGTCGGCAATCGCGTGATCGTCGGCGCCTCGGGCGGCGAGTTCGGCATCTACGGATGGCTCAAGGGGCTCGACCTGAAGACCGGGCAGGTCATCTGGACCGGTCACAACATGGGTCCCGACGCGGATATGCTGATCCATGCCGCGACCTTCAAGCCGGCCTATCCCGTGGCGGCGGACGAGGGCGCGCACAGCTGGGGAAGCGACAGCTGGAAAAACGGCGGCGCGCCGGTATGGGGCTGGCTCTCCTACGACCCACAGCTCGATCTCGTCTACTACGGCAGCGGTAACGCCTCGCCCTACAACTCCGAGCAGCGTCCCGGGGACAACAAGTGGAGCGCCAGCGTGCTGGCGCGCCGGCCCGCGACCGGCGAGCTCATCTGGGCGTACCAGTTCACGCCCCACGACGGCTGGGACTACGACGCCACGGGCGCGATGGTGCTCGCCGATCTCACCGTCGGGGGCAAGCCGACGCGCGCGCTGGTGCACTTCGACAAGAATGGTTTCGCCTACACCCTCGACCGGGCCACCGGCAAGGTCCTGGTCGCGGCGCCTTTCGTACCGGTCAACTGGGCGAAGTCGGTGGATCCCGCGAGCGGGCGGCCGCTCCTCGACCCGAGCAAGGAAACCGGCGTCTCCAAGGGCAACGTGAAGGGAATCTGCCCGTGCCTCGAGGGCGGCGTGAGCCCGAACTCCCCGCCCGCGTACTCGCCGCGCACGCACCTCTTCTACACCTCGACCAACAACCTGTGCATGGACTACGAGACGGGCCGCGTCTCCTACCTGCGCGGCACTCCCTACATGGGGATCAACAGTCCCTACAGCGCCGGCGCCGGCGGTTACCTGGGCTCCTTCATCGCCTGGGACGCGGCGAGCGGACGCAAGGTGTGGGAGGACAAGGAGCCTTATCCAAACTGGAGCGGCGCGCTGGTGACGGCGGGTGACGTGGCCTTCTACGGCACGCTGGACGGCTACTTCAAGGCGGTCGACGCCCGCACCGGCGCCGAGCTCTCGAGGTTCAAGGTGGGCTCCGGCGTGGTCGGCAACCCGATCACCTTCCGCGCTCCCGACGGCAAGCAGTACGTCGCGGTGTATGCCGGGATCGGGGGCGACTGGTCGCTGCTCGCGGGCGACACGCGCTCGGACGATCCGCGCGACATCCGCCTGCCGGCGGACTTCATGAAGGACATAGCGCGCCACACGAGTCAGGGCGGGATGATATGGCTGTTCGGACTATGAGGCGGCCCGGCGTCGCGGGACTGGCAGCGACTCTCCTCGCCGCCGCGGGGCTCGACGCGTGCACGCAGCAGGCGGCGCCGCCGGCTGTGAGCGCCAACGCGGCGCCCCCGGCGATTGCCTACGAAGCGCACCTCGCCGCCGGGGGCATCGTGCCGACCGGGAGCACGCTGCGCAATCCGCACGCCGGCGATGCGGCGATCGCGAAGAACGGCGCGCTGCTCTTTACCACCATGAACTGCGACGGCTGCCATGGGACCGACGCGAGCGGCTTCGTCGGTCCTAACCTCGGCGCCGGCCGCTGGCGCTACGGTGGCGCGGACGCGGAGGTGTTCACCTCGATCTACTACGGCCGTCCCAGGGGAATGCCCGCGTTCGGGGGCGCGCTGGGGAGCGAGGGCGTGTGGTCACTCGTCACCTACATCCGCTCGCTGCCCGTGCCGGGCGTCCTGCCGACCGAGTCGTGGGAGCAGCCATAGCTGCCCGCCCCGATTACCCGCAGCCGCCGCAGGTTCTGTTCGGCGAGCTGTTCACCGCGGTGCAGACCGCCGCCATCTTCGATGACGGCAAGACCTTTGCGGACGCGGTACCGCGCGCCGCGCCCGAGACCATCCTCGCCGATTACCGCGCCGCCCGTCCCGGGACGCGTGCGGCGCTCGAGGACTTCGTCGCCGGGCACTTTACGCTGCCGGCGTCGCCCGACCCGGCAGCGGCGCCGGCGGCGCAGCGAACTCTCGCCGGGCACATCGACGCGCTCTGGAGCGTTCTCACGCGCACGACGGCGACGGCGCCGCGCTGGTCGTCGCTGCTGCCGCTGCCGCAGCCCTACGTGGTTCCGGGCGGCCGCTTTCGCGAGATTTACTACTGGGACTCGTACTTCACCATGCTGGGGCTCGTCGAGAGCGGGCGCCCCGACCTGGTCGCGGCCATGGTCGAGGACTTTGCGCACCTGATCGACGCCTACGGCCACGTGCCGAACGGCACGCGCAGCTATTACCTGAGCCGCTCGCAGCCGCCGTTCTTCTTCGCCATGGTGGGACTGCTCGACGACGGCCGGGACGCCGCTGCAGGCGCGGCGTTCGCGCGCTACCTGCCGCAGCTCAAGCGCGAGCACGAGTTCTGGATGGAGGGCGCGGAGGCTCTCGAGGCCGGGCGCGCTCACCGCCGCGTCGTGGCGCTGCCCGACGGCGCGATCCTCAACCGCTATTTCGACGATCGCGACACGCCGCGCGATGAGTCGTACCGGCAGGACACCGAGCTCGCGCGCGCGAGCGGCCGGCCGCCCGCGCAGGTCTATCGCGACATTCGCGCGGCCGCCGAGAGCGGCTGGGACTTCAGCTCCCGCTGGTTCGCCGACGGGCGCGCCATGGAGACCATCGTCACCACCGAGATCGTGCCCGTCGATCTCAACAGTCTGCTGTTCGGGCTCGAGAGCGCCATCGCGGCGGGCTGCGGGCACCAGGGCGACGCCGCGGGCGCGGCGGTCTTCCACGAGCGCGCGCGCGCGCGGCGCGCGGCCATCGACCGCTACCTCTGGGACGGCGCGCGGGGCGTTTACGGCGACTATCGCTGGACCGAGCGCGCGCTCATTGCGCGGCTCTCGGCTGCGGCAGCCTATCCGCTGTTCTTCGGCTGCGCCTCGCAGCTGCAGGCCGAGGGCGTGGCCGCCGCGCTGCGTCGCGAGCTGCTCGAGCCGGGAGGCCTCGTCACGACGCCTCTCATCACGGGGCAGCAGTGGGATGCCCCGAACGGCTGGGCGCCGTTGCAGTGGATCGCGGTGGCGGGGTTCAATCGCTATGGCGAGCGGGCGCTCGCCGAGTCGATCGCCCGAAACTGGCTGGGCAACGTACGGCGCGTTTACGCCGCGAGCGGCAAGCTGGTCGAGAAGTACGACGTGTTGACCGCGCGCGGCGGCGGCGGCGGCGAGTATCCGCTGCAGGACGGTTTTGGCTGGACCAACGGCGTGACACGTAAGCTCATGGCGCTCTACCCGCAGGCGGCGGCCGGGGACCCCGCCCCGTAGAAAGGAAGTGATGCTTGGCGATTCCCGGTACTCAATACACTGAGGCCGCTGGCGGCGCAGCCGATCGCGAGGTGCGCACGCTGCGCCTGTTCGTGATCGCGCTCTTCTTCATGTTCGGCGGGATCACCAGCCTCAACGACGTGGTCATCCCGAAGCTGAAGGCGCTGTTCACGCTCAACTACGCGCAGGCGATGCTGGTGCAGTTTGCGTTCTTCATCGCCTATTTCCTCATCTCGATCCCTGCCGCGGGAGTCGTCGCGCGCATCGGCTACATGCGCACCGCGGCGCTCGGGCTACTCACCATGACCGCCGGCTGCCTGCTCTTCATCCCGGCCTCCTCGTCGGGCGTGTTCGGCGCCTTTCTGATTGCGATATTCGTGCTCGGCTCCGGCATCACCATCGTGCAGGTGGTGGCCAATCCCCTGATCTCGATGCTCGGCCGACCGCAGACCGTGCACAGCCGTCTGACCTTCGCCCAGGCCTTCAATTCGCTCGGCACGACGATCTTCCCGTACGTGGGATCGATCCTGATCCTCGGCTCGCTTTCGCGGGTCGATCCGCAGAGGCTCGCGGGAGCCGCGCTCACGCTCTTCAGGAGCGAGCAGACGCAGGTCATCGTGCGCACCTATATCGGGCTCGCGACGGCGCTGGTCCTCATCGCGACGCTCGTCTGGCTCGCGCGCAACAAGCTGCCCGAGTCGAAGAGCGAGGCGCCGACGCTGCGTCATTACCTGAGTCTCTTGAGGGTTCCGCGCTTCAGTTACGGGGCCTTATGCATCTTTTTTTATGTGGGGGGTGAAGTTGCGATCGGCTCCCTGATCGTCAACTACCTGATGCAGTCGAGCGTATGGGGCGCCGGATCCGAAGACGCCGGCAAGCACATCATCTACTACTGGGGCGGCGCGATGGTGGGGCGCTTCGTCGGCTCCTATATGCTGCGGATCTTCTCGCCCGGCAAGGTGCTGGCAGTTCACGCCGCCGTGGCGATCGTACTGATCCTCATATCGGCCAACACGGTCGGCTTCATCTCCGGCTGGTCGTACCTCGCCATCGGGCTCTTCAATTCGATCATGTTCCCGACCATCTTCTCGCTCGCCTGCGAAGGGCTCGGGCCGCGGGCCGCGGAGGCCTCGGGCATCATCTGCGTGGCGATCGTCGGCGGGGCGGTGGTTCCCTGGATCACGGGTCGCGCCGCGGACCTCATGGGGCTCAAGGCCGCACTCATCGTGCCGGCCCTCTGTTACGCGGTGATCTGCGGGTTCGGGATCTTCGCGCGCCGCCCCGCCGCGCAGTCCGGGCACTAAGATCTCCTCACACAAGGATCCGGAGGCGATGCATGAGTATGCGAGCACGGCTGACCGTCGTTGTGCTGGCCGGGGTGGCCGGCGCTGCGGCGTTCGCGGGGGCGAGTGTGGATAAGACGCCGCAGGCGGGAGCCGATGACCCTTACCTGTGGCTCGAGGACATCCACGGCGCCAAGGCGCTCGAGTGGGTCAAGGCGCAGAACGAGCGCTCGATTGCGGTGCTGCAGGCCGACCCCGACTACCGCAAGGACTACGATGCGATCCTCAAGGTGCTCGATGCCACCGACCGGATTCCCTACGGCGAGCTCGATCATGAGTACGTCTTCAATTTCTGGCAGGACGCGCAGCATCCGAAGGGCATCTGGCGGCGCACCACGATCGCCGATTACGCGAATGCCTCGCCCGCCTGGGAGCTGCTCCTCGACGTCGACAAGCTCGCGCAGGACGAGCACGAGAACTGGGTGTGGCAGGGTGCCGACTGCACGCCCTCGCTGAAGCGCTGTCTGCTCACCCTGTCGCGCGGCGGCGGCGATGCCGCCGTGATACGCGAGTTCGACCCGGACGCGAGGACCTTCGTCAAAGGCGGCTTCGAGCTCGCGGAGGCGAAGTCGCAGATCACCTGGCTGGATGAGGACACGGTGGTTTTCGGCACCGACTTCGGGCCCGGCTCGATGACTTCGTCCGGCTATCCGCGGATCGTGAAGCTGTGGAAACGCGGCGAGCCCATGGCGGACGCGCGTACCGTTTACGAGGGCCAGGAGAGCGATGTCGCCTCCGCCGGCATCGTGTTTCACGATCCGAGCGGAAGTATCGCGCTGGTGCAGCGCAGTCCGAGCTTCTTCACGGCCGAGTACTACACACTCGCCGCGGATGGCACGACGCAGCGGCTGCCGCTGCCGCTCGGCGCGGACCTGAAGGGCGCGCAGGCGCGCAGTCTCCTCTTCACCCTGCGTGACGACTGGACGCCGCCGGGCGGCGGGCCCATCGCCAAGGGCTCGCTCATCGCCTACACGCTGCCCGTGCCCGCGAGCGCCGCGGCCGAGGGCGAGGTCTCGGTGCTCTACGTGCCCGATGCCAGCAGCTCGATCGCCGAAGTGTCCGCGGGGCGCGATGCCGTGTACGTCTCGATCAATCACGACGTCACCGGGAGCATTCACGCCTTCCGTCGGGACGCGAAGAGCGCCTGGAGCGATACGCGGCTCGATCTGCCCGCCGCCGGCTCGACCCGCATCGTCTCGACCAACACCTGGGGACCGCAGGCGCAGTTCCGCTTCGAGAGTTTTACCACGCCGACCACGCTCTACGCGTTCCAGGGGGAGGGCAAGCCGGTCGCCATCAAGTCCCTGCCGGCGCGCTTCGATGCCACGAATCTCGCCACCGAGCAGTTCTTCGCCACCTCCCGCGACGGCACCCGGGTGCCGTACTTCGTGACCCGCTCGCGCAGCCTCACGGCGCCTGCGCCCACGGTGCTCTACGGATACGGCGGCTTCGAGATCTCCCTGACGCCGACCTACTCGGCGAACTTCGGCATGCTGTGGCTGACGCGCGGCGGGGTGTACGTGGTGGCCAACATCCGCGGCGGCGGCGAGTACGGTCCCGCCTGGCACCAGGCGGCGCTGCTCGCGAACCGCCAGAAGGCCTATGACGATTTTCAGGCGGTCGCCGCGGACCTGGTGAAGCGCGGCATCACGACGCCGAGGCAGCTCGGCATCATGGGCGGCTCGAACGGCGGGCTGCTGGTGAGCGCCAACATGGTGCAGCGCCCGGAGCTGTTCGGCGCCGTCGTGTGTCAGGTGCCCCTCATCGACATGATCCGCTATACGCAGATCGGCGCCGGAGCCTCCTGGGAGGCGGAGTACGGCGATCCCGCGAGAGCCGCCGACCGCGCCTGGATCCTGAAGTACTCGCCCTACCAGAACGTGAGGAGCGGCAAGCGCTATCCGCCCGTGTTCTTCGTCACTGCCACGAGCGACGACCGCGTGACGCCGGTGCACGCCCGCAAGATGGCGGCACGCATGGAAGAGCAGGGGCACACCGTGCTCTTCTACGAGAACACCGACGGCGGGCACGCGGCGGCCGCCGATCACCGTCAGGCCGCCGAGATGTGGGCGCTCTCCTTCGTGTACCTCAAGCAGATGCTGCATCTCGCCGGCCCGTGAGCGGCACGGCGACGGCTTTCGAGGTGTTGCGCGCCGCACAGCGCGTCGCCGTACCCTGGAAAAACGGCGGCGGTCTGACGCGCGAAGTCGCGGTCCATCCGCCGGGGAGCGGACTCGATGATTTCGACTGGCGCATCAGCATCGCCGAGATCGCCGCGGCGGGGCCCTTCTCGGTGTTCCCCGGGATCGATCGCCGCCTGGCGGTGCTCCGCGGACGTCTCGCGCTCACGATCGACGGGCGTGCGCCGCTCACGCTCGTTCCGGAAAGCCGCGCGGTCGAGTTTCCCGGGGAGGCGGCCGCCTGCGCCGCGCCCGAGAGCGGTCCCGTCACCGACCTCAACGTCATGACGCGCCGGCAGCGCTGCACCGCCGAGCTCCTGCGCCACGACCTGAGCGAGCCGACCCGCCTCGAGCCGCAGGGCGAGGCCACGCTCGTGATCGTTGCGCTCGACGAGCAGCTGCTCTGGTGCGCAGGCACCCCTTACGAAATGGGCCCGCTGGATGCGGCGCTGCTCTCGCCCGGGTCGCCGGCGGTGACGGCGGCGGCGCGCGGGACGGCCTCCTTGCAGCTCGCCGAGATCCGTCCGCGCGAGCCACGCAGTCCCCGATGAAGCTGCCCACCGTACCGGAGATCGCGCGCAACACGCGCCACGCGCTGCTCTCGACCCAGCACTGGCGCGCACGGCTGGTCCTCTGGGGCGCCGCCACCGCGATCGGCGCGGCGGCCGTCGCCTTCGCCTGGCTGGCCGACAATGCGCAGGCATTGCTGCGCCGGATACTCGCAACCGGAGCGTGGTGGCCCTGGCTGCTGGCGCCGGCGGGCTTCTGTCTGCTTGCCTGGCTGACGCGCCGCTACTTCAGGGGCGCCGAGGGCAGCGGCATCCCACAGACGATCTTCGCGCAGCAGACCGACGCGGACGAGCCGGTGCGGCTGCTGATGAGACCGCGCGTGGCCGTGGGGCGCATATTGCTGGCCGCCGCCGGGCTCTTGTGCGGCGGATCGATTGGCCGCGAGGGACCGACCGTGCACGTCGGGGCGGTGATCGCCTACGCCTGCGGCCGCTGGATGCCCCACGGGCGCAGCAGCGCGCAGCGCCGGGTGCTGATCCTGGCCGGCGGCGCCGCCGGCGTGGCCGCGGCGTTCAACACGCCGCTCGCCGGGGTCGTGTTTGCGATCGAGGAGCTGTCGCGGTCCTTCGAGGAGCGCGCCAGCGGCGCCGCGCTGACCGCGGTCATTCTCGCCGGCGTGATCTCCATCGGCCTGGTGGGCGATTACACCTACTTCGGTCACCCGGTGGTGGCGCAGATTCCGAGCGCGCTCGCGCCGGGCGTGCTCGCGGTCGCGATCGCGACCGGACTGCTCGGCGGCCTCTACAGCCGTCTCACCCTGGCCGCGCTCGCGGGGCTTCCGGGGATCCTCGGCAGATTTCAGAAAGAGCGGCCGGTGGCGTTCGCGGGAGCCTGTGGGGTGCTGGTCGCGGCGGTGGCTACCGCCTGCGGGGGGCTCACCTACGGAACGGGCTACGCCGAGGCGAGGTCGATCCTCACCGGCGGCGTGCACCTGCCGTGGTACTACGGGCCGGCGCGCGCGCTCGCGACGCTCGGCACCTACCTGAGCGGAATTCCCGCGGGACTGCTGGCGCCCTCGCTCTCGGTCGGCGCCGGGCTCGGGCAGCTGGCCGCCGATGCCGGGCAGCACTCTTCTCTGGCGGTGCCGTCGGCGATCATCGGGATGTGCGGCTACCTGGCCGGCGTCACCCAGGCGCCGCTCACCTCGTTCGTCATCGTCATGGAGATGACCATGCAGCACGCCATGCTGCTGCCGCTCATGATCACCGCCGCGCTCGCGACCGCGGTCTCCAAGCTCATCTCGCCGCCCCTCTACCAGACGCTCGCGCGGCGTTACGCCCCGCAATGACGCTTCCGCGCTAGCGGCCGTCCCATTTGGATCAGAGCCTCGTGCACGGCGCTGTCACCCTGCGCGCCGGTCCTTCGACCGCCGGAGCCGTCATCGTGCTGTTCGCGACCGAACATCCCCTGGTGCTCACCGCCAGCTGCCCGAGCCGCATGGGCACCACCGCCGCCATCACCGGCTTTCTCGCCGCGCGGCGTTTCTATCTCATGGAGATGCACCAGTTCGACGACACCATCTCGCAGCGCTTCTTCGTGCGCATCACGTTCTGCGGCGTGCAGGGCGAACGGCCGGATCTCGGGCGGCTGCGCGCCGAGTTCGCCGCGGTCGCCGAGGCCGAGCAGATGGAGTGGCGCATCCACGACAGCGCCGAGCGCGTGCGCGTGCTCATCATGGTGTCGAACTTCGACCACTGCCTCGAGGATCTGCTCTACCGTCACCGCACCGGCGAGCTGAAGATGGACATCACGGCGGTCGTGTCGAATCACGTGACGCTGCAGCCGACCGCCGCGCGGCACAACCTGCCGTTCTTTCACCTGCCGGTGACGCCCGACACCAAGCCGCAGCAGGAGCGGCGGCTGCTGGAACTCGTCGAGTCGACCCGCACCGAGCTCGTGGTGCTGGCGCGCTACATGCAGATCCTGTCGGATGAGCTGTGCAGGCAACTGCGCGGACGCGCCATCAACATTCACCACTCGTTCCTGCCCGGCTTCAAGGGCGCCAAGCCCTATCACCAGGCCTACGATCGCGGCGTCAAGGTGATCGGCGCCACCGCCCATTACGTCACGCACGACCTCGATGAAGGGCCGATCATCGAGCAGATCGTCGAGCGGGTGGATCACGGCTACACGCCCGACATGCTGGTGGCGGCGGGGCGCGACTCGGAGCGGCGCGCGCTGTCAGCGGCGGTGCGCTATGCGATCGAGCATCGCGTGTTCCTGAACGGCGCCCGCACCGTGGTCTTCAAGTAACGCCGGGCTCGGGCTTGAGGCGCAGCCCGCTCACGTCGGGCGCCACCAGGGGCGGTGCGGGACTGCCGTGCACCGGGCCAAAGTGCCGCCCGGCATTCCAGTCGCGGGTCGCGGCCACCATCTCCTCGCGGGTACGCGCGACGAAATTCCACCAGATGAGGATCTCCTCGGCGAAGGGCGTGCCGCCGACCACGAGCACGCGCGCCGCCGCCTCGGTGCGCACGCTGAGCGCCTCGCGCCCCGGGCCGAAGTAGAGCAGCGTGCCGGGGGCGAGCGCCTCGCCGGCGACGCGCGCGCTTCCCGCGAGAGTGATCAGCCCGTGCTCGAACGCGGGCTCGAGCGGCAGCTCGAGCGAGGCCCGCCCGGCGGCGGTCAGATCGAGGCCGACGAGCGGCGTGTAGACCTCGGCGGGGGAGGTCTCACCGAAGGCGCTGCCCGCCAGCACGCGTACGCTGAAGCCGCCCGTCTCGATGAGCGGCAGGCGCGGGTAGTTGCGGAAGGCGGGCGCGCGGCGCCGCTCGCTCTCGGGCAATGCGATCCACAGCTGCGCCGCGTGCAGCCTGCCGCCTGGGCCCGGCGCCGAGTCCTCGGCGTGCGCGATGCCGTTGCCCGCGGTCATCAGGTTGACCTGGCCCGGCGTGATCAGCTGCTCGTTGCCGAGGCTGTCGCGGTGCACGACCTCGCCCTCGATCATCCAGGTGAAGGTCTGCAGCCCGATGTGCGGGTGGGGTCCGACGTGCATGCCGCCGCCCGCATCGAAAACCATGGGACCCGCATGGTCGAGGAAGCACCACGCGCCGACCGTGCGCCGGTGGCGGTTGGGAAGCGCACGGCGGATGGTGATTCCGCCGCCGATCTCGGCGCTGCGGGCCTCGAGGCGCTCGATCGGTGGCTGGCTCATATGGGGTCGAGGAGGATCGGCAGGCGGATGGGGGAGCTCAGGATGCGGTGGATCGGGCATTTGCTCACTCAGGTGTGCTCGCGGTCCTGGTCAGCGCCTCGATACGCGTGTCGGGCACCAGCCAGATCAGTGCGACGGTGACGTAGAGCGCGATGGCCACCCACGGCCGCACGAATGCCAACACCACGGCGGCGAGGTAGAGCGCGATCGAAAGCTTGCCCTTCAGGTCCTTGCCGGTGGCGAGTGCGAGGCGCGAGGCGCGGCCGTTGGCGGCGATGATCTGCGCCTGCAGTACCGTATAGCTGATGGCGGCGCACGCCAGCACCACGCCGTAAGCGGCTACCGGGGCCGGCACGAATCCCGCTTCGTCGATCCAGCGGATGACGAACGGCACCAGCGACAGCCAGAACAGCAGCGCCAGGTTCGCCCACAGCACCCGCCCGTTCACCTTCTCCGTGACGTGCAGCATGTGGTGATGGTTGTTCCAGAAAATGCCGACGTTCACGTAGCTCAGTACGTAGGCCAGCAGCACCGGGACGTCCGCCTGCAGCGCGGCGAGATCCGCGCCCCTCGGCACGCGGATCTCCAGCACCATGATGGTGATGATGATGGCGACCACGCCATCGGTAAACGCCTCGAGGCGGGCGGTGTTCATGGCGCCATGTTAACCCGGCGCGATGTTAAGCTGCCCGGGGGACCATGAACAGCAGTCGTCTATTCATCGAGGCCCGGGACCAGCTGCTGCATTTCCGGGAGGACCTCGAGCAGGCGTGGCGCGAGTTCCGCTGGCCGCAGCTCGGCGAATTCAACTGGGCGCGCGACTACTTCGACGTGATCGCGGCCGGCAACGCGGCGCCGGCGCTGCGGGTCGTCGACGACGCCGGCGGCGATGAGACGCTGAGCTTCGAACGGCTCGCGCGCCGCTCGGCGCAGGTGGCCGGCTTCCTCAGGTCCGAGGGGCTGGCCGCGGGCGACCGCATTCTCATCATGCTGCCGAACTGCGTCGCCCTCTGGGAGACCATGCTGGCGTCCATCCGCCTGGGGGCGGTGGTGATCCCGGCGAGCACGCTCCTCGAGCGCGATGATCTGCGCGACCGTCTCGAGCGCGGCCAGGTGAAGGCCGTCGTCACGCTCTCGGCACTCACCCCCCGCTTTGCCTCGCTCCCCGGGGCGCCGCTGCGGATCGCGGTGGGCGAAGCCGTGCCCGGCTGGCATTCCTACCGGCGCAGCCACGAGGCCGAGGCAGTCTTCACCACCGCCGCGACCCGCGCCGGGGATCTGTTACTCCTCTACTTCACCTCCGGTACGACCGCGAGACCGAAGCTCGTCGCGCACACTCAGGCCAGCTACCCGGTCGGGCATCTCTCGACCATGTACTGGCTCGGGCTGCGCCCCGGCGACGTGCACCTGAACCTGAGCTCGCCCGGCTGGGCAAAGCACGCCTGGTCGAGCGTGTTCGCGCCCTGGAACGCACAGGCGACCGTGCTCGCCTATCACTACGAGCGCTTCGATGCGCGCGCGCTGCTCGCGCAGCTGGTGCGCTGCCGTGTGAGCACGTTCTGCGCGCCACCGACCGTGTGGCGGATGCTGATCCAGCAGGACCTGCGCGCCTTCGCGGTCTCGTTGCGCGAGGCGGTGAGCGCCGGCGAGCCGCTCAACCCGGAGGTGATCGAGCAGGTGCGCGCCGCCTGGGGCATCACCATTCGCGACGGCTTCGGTCAGACCGAGACCACCGCGGTGGTCGGCAATCCGCCGGGGCAGCCGCTCAAGCCCGGGTCGATGGGCCGGCCGCTGCCGGGCTACCCGGTGGTGCTCATCGACACGCACGGGCGCCGTGCGGCGGAGGGCGAGCTCTGCATCGACCTGGCGCAACGCCCGCTCGGACTCATGCAGGCCTATCTCGACGACCCCGAGCGCAACGCGGCCGCCATGGCCGGTGGCTACTATCACACCGGCGATGTGGCCTCGTGCGATGCCGACGGCTACCTCACCTACGTCGGCCGCATGGACGATGTGTTCAAGGCCTCCGACTACCGCATCAGCCCCTTCGAGCTCGAGAGCGTGCTGATCGAGCATCCGGCGGTGGCCGAGGCGGCCGTGGTGCCGAGCCCGGATGCGCTGCGTCTCTCGGTGCCGAAGGCCTTCATCGTGCTGGCCGCGGCGGCTGCGCCCGATGCCGCGACGGCGCGCTCGATCTTCGAGCACGTGCGCGCGCGCTGCTCGCCCTACAAGCGCATCCGGCGGCTCGAGTTCGCGGCTCTGCCGAAGACCATCTCCGGCAAGATACGCCGCGTCGAGCTGCGCAAGCTCGAGGAGGCGCGCGCCCCCGATGGCGCGCGCCGGGCCCAGGAATTCTGGGAGGAAGACCTCAAGGGCGCCTGATCCGCGGCGCGGTTTATGATGTAACCATGCTCGATCCCGCCATCGGCACTTTGCTGCTCGGGTGCTGCGCGCTGCTGTTTGCCAGCGCGGCGCTGCACAAGGCGCGCGCGCCGGCGCGCTTCAGCGCGGTGCTGCGCGCCTATCGCGTGCTGCCGGAGCGGGCGGTGCGGCTCGCGCCCCTCGTGCCGCTCTGCGAGCTCGGCGTCGCACTCGGCCTGCTGGTGCCGGCTGCGCGCGCGGCCAGCGCGCTCGCGGGCGCTGCGCTGCTCATCGCCTACGCCGCAGCGATTGGCTTGAATCTGGCAAGGGGACGGCGCGATCTCGCCTGCGGCTGCGGCGGGCCGGACGAGACACGCCCGATCGCCCCCTGGATGCTCGGCCGCAACCTGCTGCTCGCCGCGCTGCTCGCCGCGACGCTCATCCCGTGGCAGAGCCGGTCGCTCATCGCCACCGACCTGCTGACCATCGGGGCGGGGATGGCCGTGGCGGCACTCTTATATGTGTCCCTCGACCGGCTGCTGGCGCACGTGGCCCCGCGGACCACGGCGCTCGGGAGCCGGCGGTGACGGCGCTCGCGATCTCCAACGTCGTGCTCTGGGTGCTGGTGCTGGCGCTGTCCGCGGTGGTGCTGGCGCTGACGCGCCAGCTCGGCGTACTGCACGAGCGCATCGCGCCCGCCGGTGCCCTCATGCTGAATCGCGGCCTCACGGTCGGCGAGCCGGCGCCGGCGCTCGAGGTCGCCGCCCTCGACGGCCGGCCGCTCAAGCTCGGCGCGGCGCGCACCGACGGGCGCAGCACCTTGCTGCTCTTCGTCTCGCCCACCTGCCCGGTGTGCAAGACGCTGCTGCCCGCGATCAAGTCGAGCGGCCGCGACGAGCGCGCCTGGATGGACGTGGTGCTGGCGAGCGACGGCGACCTCGACGCGCAGCGCGAATTCGTCAGCGCTCAGGGGCTCGAGGGCATACCCTACGTGGTGTCGGCCGCGCTCGGCCTTGCCTACCAGGTGAGCCGCCTGCCGTTCGCGGCGCTGCTCGATGAGCGCGGCGTGCTGAGAGCCCGCGGGCTGGTCAACTCGCGCGAGCATCTCGAGAGCCTGTTCGAGGCAAAGCGCCTCGGTGTCGCCTCGCTGCAGGAATACTTTTCCGGCGCGGGCTGAAGGGGAGGTCGGATGAATCCGGCGTCGATGGATGCGGCCGTGTGGGCCGTGATCGAGGAATACGAGGCACGCGCTGCGCGCGAGGAGCAGCTGTGGGACACGCTCGGCGCCGAGGAGTGGGAGCGCCGCATCGACGAGATGCTGCTGCCCGTGGGGCGCGCGACCGGGACGCTGCTCAACCTCCTCGCCAAGGAGGCCGGCGCGCGCCGCATACTCGAGGTCGGCAGCTCCTTCGGCTACTCGACCGTGTGGCTGGCCGAGGCGGCGCGCGCGGTCGGCGGCAAGGTGATCTCGCTCGAGCTGCGCGCGGCGAAGACCGCGTACGCGACCGAGCGGCTCGCGCGCGCCGGCCTCGCCGACTTCGTCGAGTTTCGCGTCGGCGATGCGCTCGAGAGTCTCGCGCAGCTGCCCGGACCCTTCGAGCTGGCGCTGATCGATCTGTGGAAGAACCTCTATGTGCCGGTCTTCGAGCTGCTGCATCCGAAGCTCGCCCCGGGCGCCCTCGTGATCGCCGACAACATGATCGAGCCCGCGAGCGCCCGCCCGCACGCGCAGGCTTATCGCCACGCGGTGCACGTGGCGCGCGACATGAGCTCGGTGCTGCTGCCGGTCGGCAACGGCATCGAGCTCAGCCGCTACCAGTGAGGCGTAAGCTGCCGGCGCGGCTCGTCAGGAGGATGGAGTCATGCTCGGCCCCGTTGCCCACATCGCGCTGATCGTGCGCGATCCGGCCCGCACCGCGGGCTTTCTGCGCGAGCTGTTCGATGCGCCGGTGCTGCGGCGCACCGACGCCGACGGCCACGACGAGACCTTCGTGCGGCTCGGAGTCACCTGGTTCGCCCTCGTCGGCGCGGACGTCACCCGCGAGCGCACCGGCGACCACGTCGCCTTCCGGGTGGCGCGCGCGACCATCGCCACGATCGCCGCCAAGCTGAAAGCTCGCGGCTGCGAGTTCATTCTGTCTGAGTCGGGGTCGTCGCTGTACTTCTTCGACTTCGACAATCATGTCTTCGAGCTCGATAGCTCGGGTCAGGAGCAGGAGCTCGAGCGGCTGGCCGCCGCCGCGGGGCCTGGCGGCGCGGCGTTCATCTAGTCCGCGAGCGCGATCTCGACCCGCTTGTTGTGCTTGCCTTCGCTGCGGATGCGCAGCACGCGGATCGCGCCGATCTCGCCGATGTTGGCGACGTGAGTGCCCCCGCAGGGCTGCAGATCGATCCCCGGGATGCGCAGCAGCCGCACCCGGCCCGCACCGCGCGGCGGCTGCACGCTCATGGTCCTGACCAGCTCCGGCTGGGCGTCGAGCTCGGCGTCGCTGATCCAGACGGTCTCGGTGGCGACGCCGGAGGCGATCAGCCGGTTGGTCTCGCTCTCGATGTGGCGGGCGTCGAGCGCGGCGAGCTCGATGTCGAAATCGAGGCGCGCCTTCTCCGGCACGATGTTGCCGCCGGTCACCGGCGCCGTGACGACGCATGACATCAGATGCAGCGCCGTGTGCAACCGCATGAGTCGATGGCGCCGCGGCCAGTCGATCTCGACGCTGACGGTCTCGCCGGGCTCGGGCAGGGCGCCGCCGCCCGGAATGTGCAGCACGCGGTCGGGTCCGGCGCCCTTGCGGGTATCGGCGATCACAACGCGCTCGCCGTTGGCACGCACCAGCACGCCGCTGTCGCCGGCCTGACCGCCGCCGAGCGGATAGCAGACGGTGCGGTCGAGCTCGATGCCGCCGGCGGCCGCCGCCAGCACCCGCGCGGTCGCGCTGCGCAGGTAGGCGTCCTCGCGGAACAGCAATTCGCTGCTCACGCCTGGCGCTCCGGGGCTACAATCGCAGCGCGCATGGCCGCGTTCTCCTATCGCATCGTCAACGTATTCACTCACGGGCGCGCGCCCCTGAGCGGCAATCCACTGTGCGTTTTCGAGCGGGCGCAGGCGCTCGATGCGGCAAGGATGCAGGCGCTGGCGCTGCAATTCAACCTCTCGGAGACCAGCTTCATCCTGCCCTCCGAGCGCGCCAACGCGGCGGTGCGCATCTTCACGCCGCGCTACGAGATGCCCTTCGCCGGGCATCCGACGCTCGGCACCGCGCACGTGTGCCGCGCGCTGGGACTCGGTGGCGACCGCATGACGCTCGAGCTGCCCGCGGGTGTGATCCCGGTGCGCGCCACGGGAGAGCGCTGGACGCTCACGTCCAAAGCCCCGCGCTGGCGCGAGGTCACGGAGCCGCGCCTGACGCTCGCGGCCATGCTGGGGCTCGAGGAGCGCGACCTCGCCGAACGTCCGCTGTGGGTGAACGCGGGCGTCGAGCAGCTCGTCGTGCCGCTCGCCACCGAGGCCGCGGTGCGCCGTGTGAACGTGCGCGCCGACCTGCTCACGCAGCTGCCGAGCGCCGACGGACACAGCCAGGTCTACGTGTTCGCGCCGGCGGGCGCGGGCTTGCTGGCGCGTTTCTTTTTCCCGCAGGGGCGCGCGGTGCTCGAGGACCCGGCGACCGGCTCGGCGACCGCGAACCTGGGCGGCTGGTGCCTGGCGACCGGACGCACGCTCCCCTGCGAGTTCGACATCGCCCAGGGCGAGTACACCGGGCGGCCGTCGGCGCTGCGGCTGCGCGTCGACGAGGAGCGCAACGTCGAGGTGAGCGGTGACGTCATCGAGCTCGGCCGCGGCTCCGTCACCCTGTAAACTCCGATCCGCATGGATCCGAAGATCCTCACCCCGATCCTGATCGGTGCGCTGCTCGTCTGGGCGATCGCGCGCCGCCTGCGGCGCACCTTCGGCCGCCAGCCGCTGCAGCCGGCGCGCCTCTGGTTGCGTGTCGGCATACTCACGCTGCTCGGCGCACTGGTGGTCGCCACCAGCGTGACACGCGATGCGCGGATGCTCGGGGCGCTCGCCGGCGGTCTCGCCTGCGGCCTCGGGCTCGGGTACCTGGGGCTGCGCCACACGCGCTTCGAGGTGACGCCGCAGGGTCGCTTCTACACGCCGCACACCTACATCGGCCTCGCGGTGACGCTGCTGTTCGTCGGCCGCCTGGTGTACCGGTTTCTGTACCTCGCGAACGGCGCCGACTTCACCGGCGATGCGCACGGCGCCGCCGCCTACCAGCGAAGCCCGCTGACGGTCGGGATCTTCGCGGTGCTGATCGGCTACTACGTGCTGTTCTATGCCGGCGTGCTGTTCAGGACCCGGGACGCGGCATTGCCGGCCGCCAACCCCGTCTCACCAGAGTGACACGCGCTCCGCGGGGGCGAGGTAGTAGGCATCTCCAGGCTTGATCTGCGCAAACGCCGCGTACCAGCCGTCATCGTTACGCACCACGCCGTTGACGCGGAACGCCGAGGGGCTGTGCGGATTCGACAGCACGATGCGGCGCGTCAGCCCTTCGGTCCACACCTCGCGCCAGCTCTGCCCGTAGGCGATGTAGAAGCGCTGCTCGCCGCTGAAGCCGCTCAGCACCGGCGCCGGCTTGCCGCCGAGCGCGAGGTGGTAGGCCTTGTAGGCGATCACCAGTCCCGCGAGGTCGGCGATGTTTTCCCCGAGCGTGAGCTTGCCGTTCACGTGCAGGCCGGGCAGCGGCTGGTACTGGTCGTACTGGCGCGCGAGCGCCGCGGTGCGCGCATCGAAGTTCCTGCGGTCCTCGTCGGTCCACCAGTTGTTGAGGCGTCCGCTGGCATCGTACTTGCTGCCCTGGTCGTCGAAGCCGTGGCTGATCTCATGGCCGATGGTGGCGCCGATCTCGCCGTAGTTGACCGCGTCGTCGGCGTTGGGATCGAAGAACGGCGGCTGCAGGATGCCCGCCGGAAAGACGATCTCATTCAGGGTCGGGTTGTAGTAGGCGTTGTTGGTCGGCGGCGTCATGTCCCACTCGGCGCGGTCCACCGGCGCATCGAGCCGCTTGAGCTGGCGGTTCCACTCGAACACGATCGAGTTGCTGAAGTCCCGCACCAGCTCCCCCGGCGCGATGGCGAGCGCCGAGTAGTCGCGCCACGCGTCGGGGTAGCCGACCTTGGGCGTAAAGCGGCGGATCTTCTCCAGCGCCCTGGCCCGGGTCGCGGGCGTCATCCAGCTGAGCGTGCCGATGTCGGCCTCGTAGGCCTTGAGGAGGTTGGCGACCAGCTCCTGGATCTTGGTCTTCGCCTGCGGCGGAAAATAACGCGCCACGTAGAGCTTGCCGAGCGCCTCGCCCATGTGGCGGTCGAGCAGGTCGAGGCCGCGCAGGTCGCGCGGCAGCTGCAGCTTCTGGCCGCCGATCACGGTGCCGTAGAAGGCAAAATCCGTATCGTCGACGCTCTTCGGCAGGTACTTGGCGAGCGCGTGCAGGTAATGCACGGTGAGGTAATCGCGCCACACGGCCACGGGCGTCGCGGCGTACAGCGCCGCGAGCTTCGGGAACGCCGACTTCTCCCGCACCACGACCTTGCGCTCGCCCTGCGGCGACTGCGGCGGAACGCCGGCGGCCGCGAGGAAGCTGCGCCACGGGAACTGCGGGGCGAGCTGCGCCAGCGCGCTCACGCTGAGCGGGTTATAGACCTTGTCTGCCTCGCGCCGCTCGGCCGCCGGCCAGTGCGCGCGCGCGATCTGCTCCTCGAGCGCGTAGACGGCGGCGCCGCGCGCGGCGTCGTGCACGCCGGCAAAGGCCAGCATGTCGCCGAGGTACCTGCGGTACGCCGCGCGCGTCGCGGCGCTGTCCGGGTCCTCCAGCAGGTAATAGTCCCGGTCCGGCATGCCGAGGCCCGACTGCGTGAGCAGTACCACGTAGGCATCGGGGTTCTTCTCGTCGATGTCGAGGTCGATCTCGAACGGCCCGCCCACCTGCGTCGCCGGGGAGCCCATGAAGGCGGCGACGTCCGCGTAGGTCATGAGCGCGGCGATGCGCTTGAGGTCCGCCTCCACCGGCGTGAGCCCGGCCGCCTCGATGGCCGCCGTATCCTCGAAGGCGTCGTAGAAGTCGCGCAGCTTGCGCTCTTCGGCCGTGAGCTTCGCATCCGGCGCGCTGCGCAGCTCCGCGATGATGCTCTTGAGCTTTGCCTCGTTACCCTGGTCGAGCTCGAGATTGACGCCCGCGACCTGGCGGTCGGGCGGAATGACCGCGCTCTTGAGCCAGTCGCCGTTCGCGTAGCGGAAGAAATCCGCGCCGGGTGCGACCGTCGTGTCCATGAAGGCGAGGGTGACGCCCCAGGGTGGGAAGGCCGGTGGGGCGGAGGCGAGGGCGAGCGGCAGCAATGCGGCGGCGAGCAGCGCCGCGATACTTCGGGTTTGCATCGGCGAATCTTCGCCCAGCGTGCCGGCGTGCGCCAGCGCTGCCGCGTTCGGCGGCCGCGCGCCGTGGAGCGTCGCCATCTGCTAGGCTCGCGCGCGGGGAGGGAATGTGATGCGTACACGAGGATCGTTGCCGGTCGCGGCGGTCGTGTTGGGGCTCGCGGCGGCGGGCGCCGCCGCGGCGCCCACGCCGCCGATGAAGCCCGACGTACCCGCCGACTTCAGCGCTCCGAGCGCCGACTTCGACTACGTGAAGCGCGAAGTCATGATCCCGATGCGCGATGGCGTGAAGCTCTACACCCTCATCCTGATTCCCAAGGGTGCCAGGCGCGCCCCGATCGTGCTGACGCGTACGCCCTACGATGCCGCCGGGCGCGCCTCGGGCGCCAGCTCCCACCTGCTCGGCATGCTCTGGACGGCGGACGCCGTGTTCGTCACTCGCGGCTACATCCGCGTGTTCCAGGACGTGCGCGGCAAGTACGGCTCCGAGGGCGACTACGTCATGACGCGCGAGCTGCGCGGCCCTCTCAACGACACCAGCGTCGATCACTCGACCGATACCTGGGACACGATCGACTGGCTGGTGAAGAACCTGCCGGAGTCGAACGGCAACGTCGGCATGATCGGCTCCTCCTACGAGGGCTTCACCGTGCTCATGGGGCTGGTCAACCCGCACCCCGCGCTCAAGGCGGCCGTGCCCGAGTGCCCGATGGTCGATGGCTGGAAGGGCGATGACTGGTTTCACAACGGCGCCTGGCGGCAGTCGAACTTCGACTACATCTACGGACAGACGACCCGGCGCGGCAAGGGTGATCAGATCCCGCGCGGCGTCTACGACGACTACCAGTTGTTCCTCAGTCTCGGTTCCGCCGGCGCGTTTGCCCAGCACTTCGGCTTCGACCAGCTGCCGTTCTTCCAGAAGCTGAGCGAGCACCCGGCGTACGATGGCTTCTGGAGCGGCCAGGCGCTCGACCAGATCCTCGCGCGGCAACCGCTCAAGGTACCGACGCTCTTCGTGACGAGCCTCTGGGACCAGGAGGACATGTACGGCGGCGTGCATACCTATGCGGCGCTCAAGCCGCAGGACAAGGACAACCGTCTCGTGTACCTGGTGCTCGGCCCCTGGCGCCACAGCGGCATCAACGCCGACGGCACCACGCTCGGACCGCTCAAGTTCGACGGCGATACGGCACAGCAGGTGCGCCAGGACGTGATCGAGCCGTTCCTGGCGGAGCACCTGAAGGACGGCGCGCCGAAGGCCGACACGGCGACCGCGCTGGTGTTCGAGACGGGAACCAACGTGTGGCGGCGGCTGCCCGCGTGGCCGCTGTCGTGCGAGTCGGGCTGCGCCGCGCGCCCGCAGCCGCTCTACCTGCAGCCGCACTTCGGTCTGAGCTTCACGGCGCCGCCGGTGAAGAGCGGCATGCCGTCCGATGAGTACGTGTCCGATCCCGCCAGGCCCGTGCCCAACACTCCGCGGCCCGTGCATTTCGGCGATCGCGACGCCTGGCGTCGCTGGCTGCTCGTCGACCAGCGCTTCGTCGCCGACCGTGCCGACGTGCTCACCTATACCTCGGAGGTGCTGAGCGCGCCGCTGCACATCGGCGGCGCGCCCATGGTGAATCTCTACGCCGCAACCAGCGGTACCGACAGCGACTGGGTGGTGAAGCTGATCGACGTCTATCCCGACGAAGTGCCCGCCGACCCGCCGCTCGGCGGCTACCAGCTGGCGGTGGCGATGGACATCTTCCGCGGCCGCTACCGCGAGAGCCTCGCGCACCCGAGCGCCATTCCGGCCGGCCGCGTGCAGCAGTACCGCTTCGCGCTGCCGCAGGTGAACCACGTGTTCCTGCCGGGCCATCGCATCATGGTGCAGGTGCAGTCGAGCTGGTTTCCGCTCTACGACCGCAACCCGCAGACCTACGTAGAGAACATATTCTTCGCGCGGCCCGAGGACTACAAGAAGGCGACCCAGCAGGTGTTTCACGTCGGCGGCCTGGCGAGCTTCATCGATCTGCCGGTGGTGCAGGCGCACTGAGGGTGGCGCTGCCGGAGAAGTCCATGCCGCAAACCGGCCAGTGGGCAACCGAGGGGGTGACGATAATGGGCCAGGGCCCACGCGGCACGCGGTACCGTTCAGGATAAGCCTATGGATCAGCCCCAGACGAGTCAGCCGGCGCGCGCACGCCGTCCGAGCGCGCGCGACGCGAAGATCGCGGCGCGCACGGCGCGCAGCCAGGCCTTCGTCCCCTATATCACGCGCAATATCCCGTATTACGAGGTGCTCTCCAGCGAGGGCCTCGAGCTGCTCGAGCGCAATGCCGACACGATCCTGGAGGAGATCGGCATCGACTTTCGCGACGACGCCGAGTCGCTCGCTCTGTGGAAGGACGCCGGTGCGCACGTGCAGGCAGAGCGCGTGCGCTTTCCGCGCGGCATGTGCCGCGAGCTGGTGCGCCGCTCCGCCCCGCAGGAGTTCACGCAGTACGCCCGCAACCCCGCGCGCAACGTGGTGATCGGCGGCAACCGCACGGTGTTCGCGCCCGCCTACGGCTCGCCGTTCGTGCGCAGTCTCGACGAGGGGCGTCGTTACGCGCGCATCGAGGACTTCCGCAACTTCGTCAAGCTCGCCTACGTGGCGACCTCGCTGCACCACTCCGGCGGCACCATCTGCGAGCCGGTCGACCTGCCGGTCAACAAGCGGCATTTCGACATGGTGTACAGCCACATGAAGTACAGCGACAAGCCGTACATGGGCTCGGTCACCCATCCCGAGCGTGCCGCGGACACGGTCGAGATGACCAGGATCCTGTTCGGCGACAACTTCATCGACCCCGCGACCGGCAAGCCGCGCACCTGCATCACGAGCCTGATCAACGCCAACTCGCCGCTCACCTGGGACGCGACCATGCTGGGGGCGCTCAAGACCTATGCGCGCGCCAACCAGGCCTGCATCGTCACGCCCTTCATCCTCGCCGGCGCCATGTCGCCGGTGACCGTGGCCGGCACGGCCGCACAGACGCTCGCCGAGGCGCTCGCCGGCATGGCGACCGCGCAGCTGGTGAACCCGGGCGCGCCGGTGATCCTCGGCAGCTTCGCCTCCTCGCTCTCGATGCAGTCGGGGGCGCCCACCTTTGGAACGCCGGAGCCGGCACTGGTGCTGTACGTGATGGCGGCGCTGGCGCGCCGTCTCGGCGTGCCGTTCCGCTCCGGGGGCTCGCTCTGCGCCTCGAAGATCCCGGACGCGCAGGCCGCCTACGAATCGGCCAACACCCTGCTCCCGACCTGCCTCGGCGGCGTCAACTTCGTGCTGCACACCGCCGGCTGGCTCGAGGGCGGCCTCGCCATGGGCTACGAGAAGTTCGTCATGGACGCCGACCAGGCCGGCATGATGCACACGCTGCTCGCGGGCGTGGACCTTTCCGAGAACGGCCAGGCGCTCGATGCCATCCGCGAGGTCGGGCCCGGCAAGCACTTCCTCGGCTGTGCGCACACGCAGGCGAACTTCCAGACCGCCTTCTACCGCTCGCCGCTCGCCGACAACAACAGCGTCGAGCAATGGGAGGCCGAGGGCGCGAAGGACATGATCCAGCGCGCCAACGCGCTGTGGAAGAAGCAGCTCGAGGAGTACGAGGCGCCGCCGCTCGATCCCGCGATCGATGAGGCGCTGCTCGACTACATGAACCGCCGCAAGGCGTCCTTCCCCGACTCGAACGTCTAGCCCTCCTCGGGCGGCAGCGTGGAAATGCGCTAGCATGCGGCGCATGTCGAGCGGCTCCACCCCCGATCCCGTGCACCGCCGCCTGCGGGCCGGCATCGTCGGCGGCGGGCGCGGCGCCTTCATCGGCGCGGTGCACCGCATGGCCGCCGAGCTCGACGGCCAGGCCCTGGTCGTGGCCGGCGCCATGTCCTCCGATCCCGTGATCGCGCGCGCCAGCGCCGCGGGCTGGTTCCTCGAGCGCAGTTACGCCTCCTACGAGGAGATGGCGCGCAGCGAGTCCGCGCACGCCGACGGCATCGACTTCGTGATCGTGGCGACGCCCAACCACCTGCACCTGCCGGTGGCACGTGCCTTCCTGGCCGAGGACATCCACGTCGTCTGCGACAAGCCGCTCGCGGCGAGCCTCGCCGAGGCCGAGGAGCTGGCGCGCCTGGTCGGGGGCGGCACGACGCTCTTTGCGCTGACGCACGCCTACACCGGCTACCCGATGGTGCGTGAGGCGCGCGAGCTGGTGCGCAGCGGGCGCCTCGGCGAGATCCGCAAGGTGCTGGTCGAGTACCTGCAGGACTGGCTGATGGAGCCTCTCGAGAGCCGCGGCAACAAGCAGGCGCTCTGGCGCACCGATCCGGCGCGCGCCGGCCCCGGCGGCAGCGTGGGCGACATCGGCACGCACGCCGCCAACCTGCTCGAGTTCGTCACGGGTGAGCGCATCGAGGCCGTGTGCGCCGATCTGAGCTCCTTCGTCCCCGGTCGCCGGCTCGATGACGACGCGAACCTGCTGCTGCGGCTCGAGGGCGGCGCCAAGGGTGTGCTCACCTGCTCGCAGATCGCCTGCGGCGAGGAGAACCGCTTGTCGTTGCGGGTCTACGGATCGCAGGCCGGGCTCGAGTGGCACCAGCAGGAGCCCAACACTCTCATCTTCAGGCCTGCGGGCAAGCCCGTGGAGCTGCTGCGCACCGGGCACGGCTACCTGAGCGCCGCCGCGCGGTCCGCAGCCCGTACGCCGCCCGGGCATCCGGAGGGCTACCTCGAGGGATTTGCCAACATCTACCGCGGCTTCATCGCGGATGTGCGGCGCGTGGCGCGGGGCGAGGCGCCGCAGCGCGACTACCCCGGCGTCGAGGCGGGTCTGCGCGGCCTGCGTTTCGTCACGCAGGCGGTGGCGAGCTCGCGCGCCGGCTCGGCGTGGATGCGGCTCTAGCCCTCACGGGATCCCGCGAACGTAATCGTACGCCTGGCGCGCGGCTTCGAGCTGGCTCATGCGCGCGTACGGGCCTTCCTGCTCGTCGAAGTAGTGCTTGAGGCCGGCGCGCTCCGCGGCCGCGAAGATCGGGCGGTAGTCGATCATCCCCGCGCCGAGCTCCGCCCCCGGATACTCGTAGGTTTCGAAGGCCGCGCTGCCCGCGCGCGACGGGCCGCGCAGAAAGTCCTTGACGTGAATCATCGGGAAGCGCTGCGGGTAGCGCGCGAAGTAATCGATCGGGTTGCGCCCGCCGATCACCATCCAGCCGCAATCGATCTCGAACTTGACGAGCGCGGGGTCGGTCTCGGCGAGCAGCACGTCGTAGGCGATCGTGCCGTTCTCGGCGGCGAACTCGATATGGTGATTGTGATAGGCGTACTGCAGTCCCGCGCGCTGCGCCTGCTCGCCGAGTCGATTGGCGAGCTCGGCGGTGCGATGGGCCTCATCGAGCGTCATGCCGCCAGAGTGCGCGCCCGGCACGAGCGCGCGCAGACTCCCGCTCGCGGCGTACGCGGCGCCGAGCGCGTGCGCCTGCTCGAACGCGCTGGCCGGGTCGCTGAAGTCGAGATGTGCGCTCGGTGCCGCGAGCCCGTGGTCATCGAGCAGTCGGCGGAAATCGCGCGCCGCGAGTCCCGCGAAGCCGGCGGTCTCCACCTCGCGGAAGCCTATTGCGCGCACCCTGCGCAGCGTCGCCGCGGGATCGGCGGCGAGCGAATCCCTGACCGCGTAAAGCTGGATGCCGGCGACGCCGAGCGGCGTGGCCGCGAGCAGCGCCGGCAAGGCGGGCGCGGCGAGCGCCGCGACACTTCCGGTGCGCAGCAGAAAGCTTCGGCGGCTCAAGGTTCCCATCGGGTCAGCATGGTACGCTAGGCGACGACAAGAAGGTCGTATGACGACACTGACACGAACGCGCCTGTGCCTGATGATGTTCCTGGAGTTCTTCGTCTGGGGCGGCTGGTTCGTCACCATGGGGAGCTACCTGGCCGCGAACCTGCACGCCAGCGGCGCGCAGACCGGACTCGCCTACGGCACCCAGGCGCTCGGCGCCATCATCGCGCCCTTCATCGTCGGACTCGTCGCCGACCGTTATTTCAACGCCGAGCGCGTGCTCGGCGTGCTGCACCTTGCCGGCGGCCTGCTCATGTACGCGCTCTACGGCGCACACGATTTCGCCGGCTTCTATCCGCTGCTGCTCGCCTACATGCTGCTCTACATGCCGACGCTGGCGCTGGTCAACGCGGTCGCCTTCCGCCAGATGGACGACCCGGCGCGGCATTTCTCCAGCGTGCGCGTGTGGGGCACGATCGGCTGGATCGTCGCCGGGCTCGTCATCAGCTATGTGTTCGCCTGGGATTCGCGCACGGCGATGTCGCAGGGACTGCTGCGCGAGACCTTCCTCATGTGCTCGGCCGCCTCGTTCGTGCTCGGCGCCTACAGCTTCACCCTGCCGGCGACGCCGCCGCGCCCCGCGTCGGGCACGGGCTCGGGTCTCGGCCGCCTGCTCGGCATCGACGCGCTCGGGCTGCTGAAGGAACGCAACTTCGCGGTGTTCTTCGTGGCTTCGGTCCTCATCTGCATCCCGCTCGCGTTCTACTACCAGAACGCCAACCAGTTCCTCACCGAGATCCAGGTGGCCAACGCCACCGGCAAGCAGACCATCGGGCAGATGTCCGAGGTGTTCTTCATGCTGGCGATCCCGGTGTTCCTGCGCACCTTCGGCATGAAGACGACGCTGCTCGTCGGCATGCTGGCCTGGGCGGCCCGCTACCTGCTGTTCGCCTTCGGCGATGCGCACTCGCTCGGCTTCATGCTGCTCATCGGCATCGCGCTGCACGGCGTGTGCTACGACTTCTTCTTCGTCTCCGGCCAGATCTACACCGACTCGAAGGCCGGCGCGCAGCACAAGGCCGCCGCGCAGGGCCTGATCACGCTCGCCACCTACGGGCTCGGCATGCTGGTCGGGTTCTGGGCGGCAGGGCGCATCGACGACCTGTACGCCGGCGCCGGCGCGCACGACTGGCAGTCCATCTGGCTCTATCCGGCGGCATTTGCGGCCGCCGTGTTCGTGCTGTTCGCGGCGAGCTTCCGCAACGAGCAGGTGAGCTATGCCGGCCGGTGAGTTCAGGCCGCGGCCGATGCGCCTCAGCATCCTCACCGCGGCGCTGCAGGAGCTCACGCCGCGCGCGCGGCGCGAGGCCGATCCGGACCTCGCCATCGAGGAGTGGCTGGCCTTCGCCGCCGAGATCGGCGCGCCCAACATCGAGCTGTCGGCGGCGCTGCATCCGACGGAGGGCGACATCCCGGCTGCGGCGATGCTCGATCCGGTGGCCAATACGCTCGACCTGCGCCGCCCGTTCGATGCGGCGCGCGCCGCGCGGGTGCAGCGCGCGATGCGCGCGACGCAAGTCGGGCTCTCCGACCTCGGCTACTTCGACAACATGCTCGCGGCGGATGCGGCGGCGCGCCGCAGGAAGCACGCCCTCATGCTCAAGGTGTTCGATGCCGCGGTGCTGCTCGGCACGGATGCGGTGACCGGCTTCGT
This sequence comes from Gammaproteobacteria bacterium, assembly GCA_030039615.1. Taxonomy (GTDB): domain Bacteria; phylum Pseudomonadota; class Gammaproteobacteria; order Steroidobacterales; family Steroidobacteraceae; genus 13-2-20CM-66-19. Next base: position 36,332 of record JASHVF010000383.1, read on the forward strand.
CGGGCGCAACTTCGACTTGAGCATGGACGGCAACCTGGTGATGTTCGAGGAGGTGTTCGTGCCGCTGCTGAAGGCGGCGAAGGCGCGCGGACTCACCTACCGCGTCGAGCAGTGCCCGATGCCCGGCTGGACGGTGGGCGACAGCTGGCACAACAACATCGCCTACGCGCCCGGACCCTGGATCGCGCTGCACCGCATCTGCGAGCGCCACGGGGTCGGCGACCAGTTCCGCATCCACTACGATCCGTCGCACGCGATCCTCATGGGGCAGGACACGCGCTCGGTGTTCCAGTACCTGAAGGACGCCGGCTACAGCTTCCTCATCGGCGGCTTTCACGTCAAGGGCCAGGTGATCGACGCGCGCGGCGTCTCCGCCTGGGGCTACGGCGGGCAGACCGTGCAGCGCGGCGACTGGCACGGGAACGAGCCGAGCCGCGATCCCGCCGAGCAACTCAACGCCTGGAAGAAGCAGACCGTGTTCGCCGCGCACGAGCTGCCGGGCAGCGCGCGCCACGACCCGCTCGCCTACCTGCAGAACCGCTCGGTCGACTGGCTCGACCATCAGCTCGCCGCGCGCGAGCTGCTCGCCATCGAGCCCGACCGGACCTACCTGGTGGTCGAGCACGAGTACCCGCCGGCCCGCATCCAGGACCGCGAGCGCTTGAAGCCCATACTCGCCGCATCGCTCGAGTTCACGCGCGCCATCGACGCGGCCGCGGCGGCCATGTATTCCCTGCAGCACGAAGTACTCGCGGCCCAGGGGATCGCCCCGCAGGGCTTCGGGCGCGAAGCCTATCGTTCCTGAGTTGGCGACCTAAGAGGCGTCATGCCGTTCGTAACCCCAGAGTCCCAGCAGAGCGCCTACGACGTCATCGTGGTCGGATCGGGCGCGGCCGGAGGTCAGACGGCCTACACGCTCAGCATGGAGGGCGCGCGCGTACTCATGCTCGAGGCCGGGCGGCGCTATACGCCGGAGACCGAGACGCCGATGTTCCAGACACCCGACATGGCGCCGCTCGCCGGCTTCGGCACGCCGGGCAAGCCCTTCGGCTTCTACGATGCGACGGTGGATGGCGGCTGGCAGGTGCCGGGCGAGCCCTATGTGCGCGCGAGCGAGGAGGACGCGGGCCGCTTCGAGTGGTGGCGCGCCCGCATGCTCGGTGGTCGGACCAATCATTGGGGGCGGATCTCGCTGCGCAACGGCCCCTACGACTTCAAGCCGCGGAGCCGCGATGGCCTCGGCTTCGACTGGCCCATTGGCTACGAGGACGTGGCGCCGTACTACGACAAGGTTGAGCTGCTGGTCGGCGTGTACGGCACCAGCGAGGGCCTCGAGAACACGCCCAACTCGCCGCCGGGATGTCTGCTGCCGCCGCCCAGGCCGATCGTCAGCGACTACCTGATCGCGCAGCGGGCCCGGCGGCTCGGCATCCCGGTGATCCCCGGGCATCGGGCGGTGCTGACGCAGCCGCTCGACTACACCCGCAACCCGCAGCTCCTGCACCCCGGCAACGCGCGCGCGCAGCAGGTCCTCGCCACCGATATGCGCAGCCGCGCCGCGTGTCTGTGGGCGACCTCATGCGGGCGCGGCTGCGCGATCCGCGCCAATTACCAGTCGACCACCGTGCACCTGCCGCCGGCGCTCGCCTCGGGCAATCTCGACATCACGACGGATGCCATGGTGTACGAGGTCACGCTCGGGCGCGATGGCCGTGCGAGCGGCGTGAGCTTCGTCGATCGCAAGACCGGCAGGCACCGGCACGCCAGCGCCCGCATCGTGGTGCTCGCGGCGAGTGCCTGCGAGTCGGTGCGCATCCTGCTCAACTCCACCAGCCCGCGCTTTGCGCACGGGCTCGCAAACTCGAGCGGCAAGGTAGGACGGTACCTCATGGACACGGTAGGCAGTTCTGTGCACGGCCAGGTGCCGCTGCTCGAGAGCCTGCCGCCCCTCAATGAGGAGGCCGCCGACGGTCATCAGATGTATACGCCCTGGTGGCTCTACCAGGAGCAACTCAAGGGCAAGCTCGGCTTCGCACGCGGCTACCACATCGAGTTCGGCGGCGGCAAGCGCATGCCGGGTTTCGGCACCGCGGCCGGGCTCGAGTGGCTGACGGGCGGTAATTACGGCGCCAGGTTCAAGCAGGACGTGCGGCGCTACTACGGCTCGTTCGTCTACTTCGACGGGCGCGGCGAGATGATCCCGAACGAGCAGTCCTACTGCGAGATCGACCCGGGCGGGCTGAAGGATAAGTGGGGGATCCCGGTGCTGCGCTTTCAATGGCAATGGTCGGAGCACGAGACGCGTCAGGCCGCGCACATGCAGCGGACTTTCGCCGACATCATCGAGGCCATGGGCGGCAAGCCGCATGCGGTCGAGACCGACGGCGCCAAGGCGATCGCGCCCGGGGGCTCGATCATTCACGAAGTGGGCGGTGCCATCATGGGCTCCGATCCGAAGACCTCGGTGACCAACCAGTGGTGCCAGACCTGGGACGTGCCGAATCTTTTCATCACCGACGGGGCGGTATTCGCCTCCAACGCCGACAAGAACCCGACGCTCACGATCATGGCGCTCGCGTGGCGCGCGGCCGACCACATGCTCGAGCGCATGCGACGCAAGGAGCTCTGATGGACCGGCGTACGACGCTCAAGTGGGTGCTCGCAGTGAGTGCGGCCTGGCCGGCCGGGCAGGCCGCGCTCGGACAAGCCACGACCGCCGCGGCGGAGGTGGCGAAGGAGGGAGGACTCGGTGGGGCAGGGTACGGCACGGATCCCGACCTGGTGACGCCGCACAAGCGCGGCGAGTACTGGCCGCTGACTCTCACGGCCGCTCAGCGCCGTCTCGCCGGAGTGCTCTCCGACCTGATCATCCCGGCGGACGAGCGCTCCCCGGGCGCCTCCGCCGTCGGCGTGGTCGACTTCGTCGACGAGTGGGTGAGCGCGCCCTATCCCCGCAACCGCGACGACCGTAAAACCGTGCTCGAGGGACTCGACTGGCTGGACGCGGAGGCAACCCGCCGGTCGGGCAAGACGTTCGTCGCGCTCGAGGCGGCCACCCAGGGGGCCATCTGCGACGACATCTGCAGCCTGTCGCGCGCCTCCGCCGAGCGGCAGCAGGCCGCACGCTTCTTCGCGCTGTATCGCGATCTGACCGCGGGTGCCTTCTACTCGAGCCCCGTCGGCCGCACCGACCTCGAGTACATCGGCAACGTGCCGCGCGCAAGCTTCGAGGGCGCGCCGCCCGACCTCTTGAAGAAACTCAACCTGCCCTGAAGGGCGATCCCATCGAGGAAGCATCCATGAAGCGGACACTTTGCGCGGCACTGCTGGTGCTTTGGTTCGCGGCCCCGGGCGCCGGAGCGGCGGATGAGGCCGCAGCGCGCCCCTGGCGGCCGCTTCTTCAAGAGAGCAGCGCGCCGGACTGGCGCGGCTGGAAGGAGCCGGGACTGCCTGCCGGCTGGCACGTCGACGGCGGCGTGTTGCACAAGGACGGTCCGGTCGACGACCTGGTGAGCAACGCGAAGTTCGCCGATTTCGAGCTCGAGCTCGAGTGGAAGATCGGCAAGGAGGGCAACAGCGGCATCTTCTACCGCGGCACGCGCGAGTACGACCATATCTACTGGAGCGCGCCCGAATACCAGCTGCTCGATGACGCCAACACCGAGGACGGCAAGAGTCCGCTCACCGCGGCCGGCTCCGACTACGCGCTCTACGGCGTGCCGCCGAACGTCGCCAAGCCCTTCGATCAGTGGAACCGCACGCGCCTCGTGGTGAAGGGCAACCACGTCGAGCACTGGCTGAACGGCGTCAAGGTGGTCGAGTACGATTTCGCGAGCGACGACTGGAAGAAACGCGTCGCCGCGAGCAAGTTCGCCAGGTACCCGGACTACGGGCTCGCGACTTCGGGTCTCATCGGCATCCAGGGCGATCACCCGGGCGCACTCGCGATCCGCAACATCCGCATCCGCACCCTGCCGTGAGCGAAGCCGCGCTGGCTGAATCGATGCGCCGCATCAGCGGCCTGCTTCAGTCGGGCCAGTACGCCGCGGCGCACGCACAGCTCGAGCCCCTGGTAGCGGCAAATCCCGACTATCTCGAAGGGCTGCGGCTGCTGGCCGGCACCAAGCAGGCGCTCGGCGACGGCGCCCAGGCCGAGTCGCTGCTGCGGCGCGCGCTCGGGATCGACCCCGCGTCCGCCCCCACGCTGACCACTCTCGCGGAGCTGCTGTTCCTCTCCGGTCGCAGCGCCGAGGCCGTAGCGCTGTTGCGGCGCGCGCTCGAGGTCGCCGTGCCGTACCCGCGGGCCGCGCTGCTGCTGACGCGTCATTACCTCGACACGGGTCAGCCGGCGCCGGCGCTCGAGGTCGCCGCTCCCTGGTGCGAGAGCGGCAAGGCCGACGCCGATCTCGCGGCGCTGCACGTCGGCGCCCTGGCCGCGCTCGGCCGGCAAAGCGAAGCGGTGGCGACCTATCGGCGCCTGGTGGCCGGCGCGCCCGACAATCCGGTCATGACGCATACGCTCGCCATCGCGCTCAATGCCGCGGGTCAGCCCGCGCAAGCCGAGCGCCTCGCGCGCCAGAGTCTCGCGCGCGGCCGGCCGACGCCCGCGATGTACTACACGCATGCGCGCAGCCTCCTCGCGCTCGAGCGATTCGACGAGGCCGAGGCGGCGCTGCGCGAATGCGTGCGACTCGAGCCGCGGCGCGCCGAGACCCACGACCGGCTGGCGCAGCTCATCTGGCGACGTACCGGGGACATCAGCGAGTCGACCCGCACGCTGACCGAAGCGCTCGAGAAATTCCCGCACGACGATGCCCTGCGGGGCGCCAAGGCCGCCCTGCTGCAGGGAGCGGGCGACGTGCGCGGCGCCTTCGCCTGCCTCGCCGAGCGCGCCGCACGCGCAGATTCCCATCCCAGCATGCTGATTCGCGCCGGCCTCGCCGCGCTCGAGTTCGAGCCCGCCACGGCGCTGACACTCGCAGAGCGCGCACTGCAGGCGCTGCCCGACGATCACACCGCACGCCGGCTCCTGTGCGCGGCCTGTCTCGGCGTGGGGGAGGCGGGGCGGGCGCTCACCGAATGTGCGACGCTGCTGGCGGCCACGCCGGACCATCAATACGTCATCGCCATGCAGACGACGGCGCTGCGCCTCATGAACGATCCGCGCTATGAATCGTTCTGCGATTACGCGCGGATGGTTCTCTCGATGCCCATCGAGGTGCCTCCCGGCTGGGCCGATCTCGACAGCTTCCTGACGGAGCTCGCCGCACGCCTCGCAGCGCTGCACAACCCGCACGGCCACCGGCTGCTGTTCCAGTCGCTGCGCCAGGGCACCGAGACCACGCAGGATCTCTCGCGCAGCCAGGATCCGGTCATCCAGGCGCTGTTTCGCGCCTTCGCCGCGCCGATCGCCCGCTACCGCGAGCACATCGGCCAGGGAGAGGATGCTCTGCGGCGCCGCAACCGGGGGGCGGCGCGCTTCAACGGCGCCTGGTCGGTGCGGCTGCACAGCGACGGCTACCACACCAGCCACGTGCATCCACGCGGCTGGATCTCGTCCGCGTTCTACGTGCAGCTGCCGGATTCCATGAAGCGCGGGCACGCGGGGGAGGGCATTCTCAGCTTCGGCGCGCCGGGCATGCTGACGACGCCGACACTCCCTGCGGAGCTCTCAGTGCGCCCCGAGGTGGGAATGCTGGTGCTGTTCCCGTCGTATTTCTGGCACGGCACGCTGCCGTTTCACAGCGACCAGCCGCGACTCACGGTGGCCTTCGACGCCGTACCGGAGACAAAAAAATCTCCCCTCACGTTGCCGTGAGGGGAGACTGTCAGGTCGCTCTTACCAGAAGTACTTGGCGGTGAAGTTGATTTCGCGTCCGACGATCGAACGGCCGAAACCGACGTTGTTCTGGATCGTGTTACCGCCGAACCGCGCATTGCCCTCGGTCAGGCCGAGCTGGTTGGTGAGGTTCGAGCCGAGTATGCGGAACTCCCAGCTGTCCCCGACGTGGGCATCGATGCCGGCGGCCAGGTCGTAGTACTGGGGCAGCGGCGTCAGGCCCGTATCGTCCTGGAAGCGCTTGCCGATGTCCTCGTACGTCACCTGCTCGGTCAGCGTGCCCCAGCTGAAGAGCTGCGTGTCGCTCGGGGTTATGCGCAGCTGGTACTTCGGCAGGCGCGCCAGCTGGTTGTCGTTGATCGAGCCGCAGACCACCTGATTCTCGATGTTGGTGTAGATGAAGCAGCCCTGGAAGTCCTTGTAATGGGCGTCCTCGTAGATGCCGTTCACCGTGATCTTGAAGGTGCTGAGCGGCTGGTTGTCGCTGGTCGCGAACGGATTCACGCTGCCGACGAGGCGTCCGCCCTTCGAGGTCGATCCGTAGGTCGACGCCGGCCCGATCGGCACGTTGTCGATGTTGACCGGCGTGTAGGCCAGGCCGCTGAACTCCTTGTCGTAGACCGATGCGTCGATGTAGGTCCACTGGTTCTGGATCTTGAAGCCGAACTCGTAGTTCTGCAGCGTGGTGAGCGGCGCCTTGGCCGGACAGCCGCCGTTATTGCAACGGACGTCGTCGAAGTTCTCGAATTCCACGCCATTGTTGATGCGCACGTAGGCGCTCATGTTGTCGTTGAACTCGTAGTTGGCGCCGCCGGAGAACGTCGGCATGGTGTTGTTCTCGCTACCCGACGAGAAGGTGCCGTTCGGCAGGTCGACCGAGTTGTCCCACAGATTGGTGCCCGTTCCCGGGGCGCCTCCGCCCAGGTTCACGGGCGAGGTGTTGCTGGTCTCCTGGCTCAGGTTGATGTGCTCGAGGCGCGCCGATATATCCAGCAACCAGCGGTCGATCTTCCACGCATTGGACAGATAGGCCGCCACGTTGGTGGCATCGCCGTTCTGCAGGATGTAGTAGCCGCCGTTGGCGTCGATGATGCCCTGGGGGCTGCTCACCTGGTACTGAGTGCCGCCCACGTTCCCGGTGAGGATGATCGCCTGGGCGTTCGGCTGATTGGTGATCAGCACGTTGGAGCTCAGCGACCAGTTGTCGTTCATCGTGTAGTGGGTGACGTAGGCGCCCATGGTCAGGGTATCGCCGTTGCCGAAGTCCTTGATCAGGCGGAACTCATCCGCGATGTTGGTGATCTTCTTCTCCACCAGCCAGACCTGCTGCGTGACCACGCTCTGATTGGGGCTCACGGCGGTGCCGTTCTCGTAGGTCGCCGTGACGTCGCCCGGGGTCACCGGAGTGCCGGTCAGCACGGAGTCTCCGGCGATGTAGGCCGCCAGCGTCGTCGGGTTGCCGTTGTTGATCAGCGCGTGCGTATTGACGTAGCCGCCATCGAAGATGAAGTTGTTGCTGATCGACCAGCCGTCGTTAAGCGACATCTTCAGCTCCGAGCCGACGTAGCTCAGGTCGCCGCCGCGCCCGTCGCTGATGTCATCGTTCTGGAAGCAGTTGCAGGCCGGGTTCGGTATCTGGAAGTTCTCCAGCATCTTGCTGTTGTAGGTGGAGTTGAGCTGATTGAACCCGGGGTAGGTGTTCACCGAGCCGTTGCTGACGGTGTACGGAAAGTCGGCGACCCACGCGTTGTGGTCGTGCATGGTGCGCGCCCAGAACATGACCGAGCCGTTATCGAGAGTGTGTTTCAACGTGGCCGTCAGCTGACCGCCGATGTCGGACAGATACTGCGGATCGCGCACGCCTTCCGAGGTGCGGTAGAAGCCGCCGATGCTGCCGTACCACCCTTCGGCGAGCTTGCCGCTCTCGAACAGATCCACCCGATACAGACCTTCGTCGCCGTAGGTGACGCCCACCGACCCGGTCTCCTTGTCGGAGCCGGTGCGCAGGATCCAGTTGGCGGTGGCACCCGGCTGTCCCGGGCCGTAGATCGCGCTGGTTCCGCCCTGCACGATCTCGACACGCTCGACCGTGTCGTCGGCGCGGATGAGCGAGCTGTTATCCATGAAGGACAGGTAGGGCGCGCCGTAGAGCGGCGACCCCTGGATCATGGTCGTGAAGAACGGCGAGTCGCCGCCGCCGTCGGGAAAGCCCGCGACGTCGATGTTGACGCCGGTCTGTCCGCCGGATGCTTCCGGCCAGATGCCGGGCGAGAGCTTGTAGACCTCGGCAGCGCTCGCCGGATCCGCCATCGCGATTTCCTGCAGCGAGGCCGACACGATGTTGTAGCTGGCATCCAGCTTTTTCACCGCCTGCGCGGAGGCCGTGACCACGACCTCCTGCAGCGACTCGGCGCCGGAGGCGGCAGCCGGGGTCGCGGCCGAGGCCTGCGCGGCCTGGCCCTGGTCGGCGGCGGCATCGGCGGCGCTCGCCATGCCGGCAGCCGTGCTGGCGAGAGCTCCCGCCACCGCCGCGGCGATACAGCGGGCCGCGCCGGACCGGCGCAGGAGTGTCGCAGCGATGGACGGTGAATCGACTAATGAATCAGTTAGAGCCAACGGAGCACTCACGTGGAGTGCTTTGTTGCTTTTCGCTCTCATGGATGGTCCCCTCCGAAATGGTTGAGCAGGCAGTTCTTAAGCTGATCGAGTCCCTTTTTGCTGATCGTTGTTTGTTTGTTGCAGGTGCTGCCCGCGCCGTGCGTATCCGCTCCCACGGTCGTCCACGCACTTGCGCTTCGGACCCCGCACCTGGACCGACTCTAATGAAACCGATTTCCGATGACAAGGGAGTGTCGCGAATTTACAACGAGCCGGGGGCGGGGTCTGCCGCGGCGCGCGCGCCCAGGCGACGGATGCTTCAGTCGCGTCGCTCGATGAGGATGAGCTCGGAGGAGAGCGGGACGGGCAACGAGACCGCGAGACCCTCGCGCGCGAGCTCGGCGCCGGTCGCGAGACGCTCCGAGGAGGGCCCGCGGTCCGCGAACCGCAGCAGGTAGTGGCCGCGAGAGGCGAGGCCTGCGAGATGGAACCGATGCAGCGGCTCCCCGGGAGCCGAGCCGCGGAACGCATAGAGGACGCCGCGGCGCAGCCGATCGGAGTAGTACTCGATGCCGTCCCAGTGCACCCCGTCGGGCCGCCCGGACACGTGGTAGAGGTCGGCGGAGCGGATCAACGGACGCAGCTGCGTGCGGTACAGCAGGAACTCGCGCCGCGCCGCGGCGCGGCGCGCGCCACTCCAGCGGTCCGGGTCGAGCATCAGCGAGAACCAGCCGAGCATGCCGCTGCGCAGCTGGTAGCGGAAGGCCGCGAGGCTCGGCGCCGGCCAGTCGCCGACGTAGCTCTCGAGCATCGCCGGCGGCAGCGCGTAGCTCGCGTCGTAGAAGGCGCGGCGGTTGGCGAGCGGATCGTAGATGTCGGTGCTCGAGAAGTAGTCGCCGTGGGCGGCGCTGCCGAAGTCCACCATGCGGCCGCCGTCGTTGCAGATCTCGAGCAGCAGAGCGGGGTGGCGCGCGCGCAGCTGTTCGTAGAGCGCGTAATAGGCGCGCGTGGCGTGGTCGCTCACGTCGGTGGCGTTCGAGCTGTCGACCCACACGTAGCCCGAGTCCGTGTAGACCCTGAGCGTCGCGGGATCCGGCGGTGCGGCCGGGTGATCCGCGCGCGAGCTGCCCTGCGCCACCAGATAGCCGTCGTGCTCGAGCATGTCGAGGTGGTAGTCGGCGACGATGCGCTCGAGCTCGTGCGCCGCCCACGCGGCGGCCTGCGGCACGCCGAGGTCGATGGTGATGCCCTTGAAAGCTTCCGTATGCCGCCATCCCGGCGGCGGGTCGGCGATCAGCCAGTCGCGCGTCACCGGATCGTCGATCGCGAGTGCGCCGGGCGCGGAGGAGGTGCCGGCCTGCGCCCAGTCGACCCACAGCCCGAACTTGAGTCCGTGGCGGTGCGCGAAGTCGGCGAGGTGGGCGATGCCGGCGGGGAATTTCGCGGGGTCGGGGTGCCAGTCACCGACGTCGCGAAACCAGCCCGCATCGAGATGGAACATCTCGAGACCGAGGGAAGAGGCGGCCACGATCATGCGCTGCGCCAGCGCCTCATCCACCGCCACGCCACTTCCCCAGCTGTTGCTCACCAGCAGCGGATAGGAAGGATTCCCGAGCGTGCGGGGGTTACCGAGCACCGCGCGCACCCAGCGCCGCAATACATTGGCGGCGCCGTCGGGTCCGCCCGTGGCGCCGCCGATGAACACCGTGGGAGTGACGAGTGTGCCGCCCGGCGGCAGGCGCGTGCGGTACGGGGCGGGACTCGGGTCGAGTCCGGCCTCGCCGCGCAGCGATGCGCCGCGGCGCGCAAGCGCGATGTGCGTGCGGCCGCTGAACTCGATACCGAGGTACCAGCCGCGGCCGCTCGAGGGCTCATCGACCAGCACATAGGGAATCATCTCGCGCGCGCGGCCCGCGAGCGGGCGCGCGTAGGTGCTCGAGGTTCCCTCCCAGGCATCGCCGTCGCGCAGCGCATCGAGGTGCACGCCCGCATCCGAGGGGGCATCCGCTCCCTTCTCGATCCACAGACGCTCGAGTGCGGTTGCAGGCGCGACGACCCAGTCGAAGGTCAGGCTCGGCTCAAGCGCCAGCCAGAGGGCCTGGTTGCCGAGGTTCTGGAGCTCGATGCTGTGCTCGATGGGCCCGAACGGTGCGCGCGCGCGCCACCGGCTTACCACCCTGAGCGCCGGCGCGTCGCTCACGTAGACGAGCGCAATCTCGCGCGCGTCGCGGCGGCTGGCCGCCGGATCGTAGCGCCAGTGGAGAGCTTGCGGCGTGCCGTCCACCAGGGCCTGCTGCGGCAGAGTCTGCGCGGCATCGCCCTCGAGCAGCGGGCGGCCGTGCTCGCCGAGCGAGCGCAGTCGCGGCGCCTCGGGGCCCGCCTCGACGGTGAGCGTGGTGTCGGCGGTCGAAAGTACCGCGCTGTCGGGACTGGCCGCGTGCGCGGCCGCGGCCGTCGCGGTGAGTGCCAGAACGAGGGCGGCAGCTCGCATGGCCGCGATCTTCGCACACGGGTGACCGAGCTCCGCGACCAGAGTATCGTCATGCGGCACGGCAAGGCGAGGTGCGTCATGCGTAACGCAAGAGGCGGAGCGAACGGGGCCGGGCGGATTCTCGCGGCGGCGGTGTTGCTGGCGATGGCGCTGGCCGTGCTCGCCGCTCCGCGAGCGGCGCTGGCCGCCGAGCCCGGCGACGTGCCGGCGGTGTGGGTGCAGAAGGAAGTGCGGTTCGTGTATACGGGATTCACCACCAAATACAGCTGCGACGGACTCGTGGACAGGGTGCGAGGGATGCTGCTCGAGCTCGGAGCGCGCGCCGACCTCAAGGTATTGCCCTACGGCTGCGTGCGCTCGGGCACGCCCGAGACCAATCCCGGCGTCCGCATCGTCATGCACGTGCTGCAGCCGGCGACCGCCGCGGGCGGGGAGTCGGTCGCGGCGCACTGGAAGACGGTCGACCTGCTCTCCGGCCGCGACGCCGTCGATGCATCGCTCGACTGCGAGCTGATCGCCCAGCTGAAGCGCGATGTGCTGCCCGCGTTCTCACCGCGGCACGTCGATTACAGCGCCGTCTGCAGCGCACACCAGCCGATCGCCGGCGGCACGCAGCTCAAGGCACAGGTGCTGATCGGCGACGGCGCCGCGGGCGTCGCGTCCCGTTAGGCATTCGCCACCGCACCGCCCCGACCCTGCGCTGCGCATGTACCGGGCCCGTTACGCGAGCGTCGTCGCCCTCGGTCTGCTCGCCGGCGTGGCGGCACTGCCCGCGTGCGCGGCCGCGGGTCCCTCGAGCGCGGTGGTTTCCGGCAAGGCGCGCTTCGAGTTCCTCACGCCCTGGCTGGTACGCCTCGAGTACTCACCCTCCGGGGCTTTCACCGATGCCCCGACCGCGGTCGTAGAGCGGCGCGATTGGCCGCAGGTCATGGTGCAGTCGCGCGAGCAGGACGGCTGGCTGATCGCCACGACCAGCGCCATCACGCTGCACTATCGCCCGGGATCGGGGCCGTTCACCGCCGCGAATCTCTCGGTGGCGTGGAGCGACCGCGCCGGCCTGACGCACGTATGGCATCCCGGGGATGCGGACCCGCGCAACCTCGGCGGCCTCACCTATTCGCTCGATAACATCGCCGCGGCCAACCTGCCGCGCGATGGCATGGATCTCGCGAGCCCGGTGCACGACTCGATCCCGGGGATCGACCTGGTGCTGCCGCGGGCGCTGCCGGGGCTCCTCAGCCGCAGCGGCTACGCGCTCATCGACGACAGCGAGACCCCGGTATGGAATGCGCAGCGCCGCTGGATCGAGCCGCGGACGGCGAAGGGACAGGACTGGTATCTGTTTGCCTACGACCGCGATTTCCGCCGGGTGCTCGGCGAGTACGCGCAGCTGTGCGGACCGATCCCGATGATCCCGCGCTACGTGCTCGCGCCGATGATCACGGATTTCAACTTTGAGTACTTCCCGGGCAGCGCCGAGTCGCAGCGCCCGGATTTCGCCCGCTACGACCAGCGCTACCTGCTCGGCGAAGTCGACCGCCTGCGCGCGAGTCACATTCCCTTCGACACCCTGGTGCTCGACTTCGCATGGCACAACTACGGCTGGGACGGGGGCTACGACTGGAGTCCGCTCTTTCCGCAGCCGCTCGAGCTGCTGCGCGCGCTGCGCCAGCGCGGCGTACGCCTGAGCCTCAACGACCATCCGGGCTACATCAACACCGACGAGAGCATTCTCTCCGCGAGCGACAGCCATGCGCCCGCGGTGCTGGCGGCGCTTGGCCGGCCGCCGCCGTCTCCGCCCGGCTTCGATCTCGACGTCGCGCGCGGCTGGAGCTTCTCCACCGAGCCGCGCGACGGACACTGGCGGCCGATCCGCATCGGACTTCCGTGGCAGGAGCAGGGCCACGCCGGCTACCGCGGCGTCGGCTGGTACCGCAACAGCGTGTCGCTCCCGGCGCCGCTGCCGGCGGCGCTCTATCTGTATGTGGGCGAGGTCCGCAAGAGCTACCGGGTGCTGGTCAACGGCAAGGAGGCGACCCCGAGCGCCATTCACTGGCCGCAGCGCCTCACCTATACCGACATCACGCCGCTGGTGCATTCCGGGACGAACGAGATCCTGCTGCGCGTCGAGCCGGAGACGGATGCCGGCTCGCGCAAGCCGCGCGATGGAATTCTGCTCGGGCCGGTGGCGATCCGCGACCGGGTGCCGCCCGCGCGCATCGCCTTCGACCTCTCGGATCAGAAGCAGGCGGAGGTCTCGATGCAGCTGCTGCACGGACCGCTGATGGATCAGGGGGTCGACGTCTGGTGGGTCGACGGCGGGAGCGGCGCGGTCAGCATGCCGGGGCTCAACAAGCAGCTCTGGACCAACAAGGTCTTCTACGACTTCAGTGCCGAGCACAGCGGGCGCCGCGCCTTCATCCTCGCGCGCTACGGCGACTGGGGGAGCGAGCGCTACCCCGGCTACTTCACCGGCGATACCTACTCGGAGTGGCCGGTGCTCGCCTACGAGGTGGCCTTCTCGGTACGCGGCGGCAACGTGCTGGTGCCCTGGATCAGCCACGACATTGGCGGCTTTCACGGCGCGCGGATCGATTTCGAGCTGTACGCGCGCTGGCTCGAGTTCGGCACCTTCAGCGCCATCCTGCGCATGCACAGCGCGCACGAGAACCCGCTCGAGGGGAACCTGCGGATGCCGTGGTACTACGGGCCGCGGGGCGTCGCGCTCATGCGCAAGTACTTCACGCTGCGCACCCAGCTGATCCCCTACATGTACTCCTACGCCTGGCGCGCGCACCGCGACTCGCTGCCGCTGCTCACACCGCTCTACCTCCAGTACCCGGATCAGGAGGAAGCCTACCTGCACCCGCACGAGTACTTCTTCGGCGAGCAGCTGCTGGTCGCGCCGGTGGTGGCCGCCGGAGGCCGGCAGACGGTCTGGCTGCCGGCCGGCGACTGGCTCGACTTCTTCAGCGGCAAGCGCTACCAGGGCGGTCAGAGTCTCACCCTCGACTACGCGGTCGATGCCACGCCGGTATTCGTGCGCGCCGGTGCCGTCATCCCCGAGCAGCCGCCCGGCGCACGCTCGGACGCGGCGCCCCTCGATCACCTGATCCTCGAGGTGTACGGCGCGGGCAGCGGACGCTTCGCGCTCTACGAGGACGACGGCAGCTCATTGCGCTACGACGCGGAGGGGACCCACGCGATCACCTCGCTGGCGCACGAGGTCAGCGCCGACGGCGTGCACCATCTGGTGGTCGAGCCGGCACGCGGCAGCTTTGCCGGACAGCCGGCCACGCGCTCCTACGAGCTGCGCCTGCATGGCGCGGGCAAGCCGGCCGGCATCACGGTCAACGGCAGGAGCGCGGCGGTTCCCTGGACGTTCGATGCGCACAGCGGCGTCGCCGTCGCGCGGCTGCCGGCGCAACCCGTGGGCGAGGAGCTGCGGGTCGAGTGGCACTGAGGCGTGGCTTCAGGCCGAGAGCGTGAGGAACGTCGAGTACTCCTCTTCGTCGATCGCCACGTAGGGCAGGAGCGTGAGCGGCTGCGCGGCGAGGCCCGCCTGCCAGCGGCGCGGCGCGACCTGCCGTGCCGCGAGCAGCTCG